>NZ_JBNUPE010000014.1:0-47589 GCF_050409585.1 Facklamia sp. P9177 | reverse complement strand
ATAAGCATGCCCATTTAGAAGCACCTTGTGTAACATATGTTTGACAACTCTAGAGTCAATGATTGCCTGGTTCTTTTTGTTTTCTAGTTCTCTGAATTAGATTGTGCTAAAATAGAAAAGAATGATATCAAGAGAGGTGATGGAGTGACCCAAGATCAAAAGAACTATATCACGGTAGGAGCCTTATCAAAATATATCAGTCAAAAATTTGATCGTGACCCGCATATTCAAAGGATTAGAGTCTTGGGAGAGATTTCTAACTATCGTTATCGTCCTAATTCTCATCAATATTTTTCTTTAAAAGAAGGCCAAGTCCAAATTAATGCGATTATGTTCAAGAGTCAATTTCACCGTTTAAAATACCAATTAGAAGAAGGCATGAAAGTTTTTGTAACGGCTAGAGTAGGAGTTTATGAAGGTGGAGGAAGGTATCAACTTTATGTTGAAAATATTGAGCCTGATGGAATTGGCTCTTTATACCTAGCACTTGAACAATTAAAAGAAAAAATGAAAGCCCAGGGACTTTTTGATCGTCCCAAGAGAAAAATATGTAAATATCCTAAACGACTAGCAGTGATAACTAGCCCATCGGGTTCTGTCATACGTGACATTATTACGACTGTTCAACGTCGTTATCCAATTGTCGAAATTGTTGTCTTTCCTACTAAAGTTCAAGGTAAGGAAGCGGCTAAAGAAATTGTTGCGTCATTTAAGCGGCTAGAAGAAAGCACTATTTCTTTCGATGGTGTTATCTTAGCACGCGGAGGTGGTTCGATTGAGGACTTATGGTGTTTTAACGATGAAGGAGTTGCCCATGCTATTCTTGCATGTCCCTTGCCAGTAATATCTTCGATTGGCCATGAAACCGATACTACGATTGCTGATTTAGTGGCTGATTTAAGAGCTCCAACTCCGACTGCTGCAGCGGAACTATCTGTTCCTGTGCTGCAAGAAGTTTTAATGACGATTAGCCAGCAACAAGTACGATTAATAAATGCTTTTCGAGGGCGCTTAGAATGGTCTCAAGAGCGTCTGGCAAGATCTGCTCGATCATATGTTCTTACTCAGCCAGAAAGACTGTACCAATCCTACGTGCAGAGTGTTATGCATTTAAATGAACGATTGAAAATGCGTCAAGAACAATATTTTTCACGCCAAAAACAAAAAATCAATCAACTAAAACAGGCTGTATATGCTTATAATCCTCAACAACAAATTAGCTACCGTCAAGAAAAATTAGGGACACTTCAACTAAGTTTACAACGCTCCTTCAATGATTATTTAAGAAGAAAGTACGATAGGCACATGAAGGCAAGTGCCTTATTAGATGCATATAGTCCGCTGAAAATAATGGCAAGAGGATATTCTTTAGTTGAAAAAGAAGGTCAACAAGTAACTTCAAGTCATCAATTAACTGAAGGAGACCGTTTAAATATCCAATTATATAAGGGGCGTGCGAATGTTTTAGTAGAATCACTCGATAAAAATGAGCCAATAGATAGGGAGGATTAATCGATGACAGAAAATAAAACAGTAGAATCAACCATTAGTTTTGAACAAGCTTTACAAGAGTTAGAAGAAATTGTTCAACAATTAGAAAGAGGGACACTACCACTTCAAGATGCCTTACAAGCCTTTCAAAAAGGAATTTCATTAAGTCAGCATTGCCAAGAAGAATTAACGGAAGCCGAAGCGACAGTTACCAAAATGATGACTGAATCGGGATTACAGCCTTTAGATGAGGAGAATAAAACAGAATGATATTAGGTGGGCCCTTACGTTCCAAATTTGAACAGGCTTTGCAAGAGCAAGTTATCTCTTTAAATTCACCTTTAGAAATGGTGAAGCCAATGGTCTACTCGCTTAATAGCGGTGGAAAGAGATTAAGACCCTTACTTTTACTGACAACTATTGCGATTTTTAACAAAAAGAAAATTGATCAGGCTATGTTAACAGCCATTGCTTTAGAATTTATCCATACTTATTCTTTAATCCATGATGACTTACCAGCCATGGATGATGATAAACTGCGAAGAGGCCAACCAACCTCTCATGTTAGGTTTGATGAAGCCACAGCAATCTTAGCTGGTGATGCCCTTCAAGCGGATGCTTTCGCAATTTTATCTAAAGATGAAAGCTTGCAAGCCCATCAGAAGGTCGCTCTGATCAGAGAATTGGCTCATGCTGCAGGTTCATCTGGAATGGTTGCTGGACAGCTTTATGACATTAAGGCAGAAAATAAAACGATAGACATTGAGCAGTTACAACAAATTCATTTGATGAAAACTGGCCTTTTATTTATATTTGCTATGAAAGCAGCTACAATTATTTTAGAGGCTGATCAAGCTGAAAGCGATCTAATGATTACTTTTGGACAGCACTACGGTGTTGCGTATCAAATTCATAATGATCTAAAAGATGTCATAGACTTGAATGAAGAAGTGGATAGCTTAACTTACTCAGATATTATCAATCATAAATCAACTTATCCTAGTCTTTTAGGAGTAGGACAAGCTAAAGCGAGTTTGATTGAAGAAATCAAGTTAGCCAGAAAAGCTTTAAACGATTTAGAAAAGCTTAGCCATAAATCTTTCAAACAGTTAGATAACTTTCTATCACCTCTTGAAAAACACCTATAAGGAGTAATGAATGAAAAAAGAACGAGTCGATAAGCTAGTGGTCCAAGCAGGAATTACTCACTCACGTGAACAAGCACGCCGTCTGGTTATGTCAGGAAAAATCTATGATCAAAACGATCAGCGCTATGATAAACCAGGTGAAAAAATACCGATTGATCGCGAGCTCTATCTGAAAGGGAAACCTTTCCCTTATGTATCGCGTGGGGGATTAAAGTTAGAAAAAGCCTTATCTTCTTTCAATATTGATATTACAGACCATCTACTTTTAGATATCGGTGCTTCAACAGGAGGATTTACCGATGTGGCTTTACAAAATGGCGCACGCTTATCTTATGCTTTAGATGTAGGTTACAATCAATTAGCTTATTCCTTAAGACAAGATCCTAGAGTAGTCGTAATGGAACGGCAAAACTTTCGCTATGCTCGCTTCGAAGATTTTACAAAAGGACAGCCAACAATAGCAACAATTGATGTCTCTTTTATTTCTTTAGCTTTAATTTTGCCACCATTACAGCCGATTCTAAAAAAAGATGGTTCTGTTATTGCCTTGATTAAACCACAATTTGAAGCAGGACCTAGTCGGATTGGTAAAAAGGGTGTCATAAAAGACCCAGCAGTTCATCAAGAGGTCCTTGAAGAAGTATTAGCCTTTATTAGTAAAATTGGCTTTGTTATTAAAGAGCTTACCTATTCGCCAATTACAGGAGGCGAAGGGAATATTGAATATTTAGTGCATTTAATCAATGCTAGGCAAGTAGATAATCAAAGCCACTCAACAATTGCCATCGCAAAAATTGTGGAGGAGAGCCATCAAGCTTTTGAATAAACAATGCAAAGAGGTGCCTTATGTTAATCAGTTTAAGAATTGAAAACTTTGCAATTATTGATCAAGTTTCTATTGATTTTGATGAACAGATGACAGTGCTCTCAGGGGAAACTGGAGCGGGAAAGTCGATTATTATTGATGCGATTGGTATCTTATGTGGTGGAAGAGGGTCTACTGAGTTTGTGCGAAAAGGAAGCCCAAATCTCTTTATTGAAGGTCTTTTTAGTTTACAAGGAAATGAAAAGCTCTTAATGCAATTGCAAGCAATTGGAATTGAAATTGAGGATCCAGAAGATGCCTTTTTGATTCAACGCGAGATCCATAAGAGTGGACGAAATGTTATTAAAATTAATCAACGACCAGCTAATGTGACCATGCTAAAACGAATTGGTCGTTATTTGGTAGATATTCATGGTCAAAATGAACATCAAGCTCTGTTAGACTCCTCACGACATCTTGAGTTACTGGATCTTTTTGCTAGTGAGAGCTTACTTCAAGTTAAAGAAAAATATCAGCTAGTTTATAATCACTATCAAGATTTAAGACAGCAATTGTTAACTAAGAAGTTTGACGAACAAGATGCACTTCAACGTTTAAATTATTTAGAGTTTCAGTTAGAAGAATTAAAAAATTTAGATTTAGTGGCAGATGAGGATCAGCAACTGCTACAACAAAGCAAGAGACTTCAAAATGCACAGTTAATGAGTCAGTATCTTAATGAAACCAACCAGCTAATGACCGATCAAGAAGCTAGTGTCGATCAGCAAATTGAGCGAGTGCTTTATCTGTTACAGCACTTGGGAAGATTTGATAATCAATATTTGTCATTTGAGGAGCGCTTACAAGGCCTGCAAGTAGATTTAAAAGAATTAAGCCGAGAAATTGCTTTTTCTTTTGATGTGCCAGATTATGATGAACAAGTGATGGATGAAATTCAAAGAAGACTAAGTCAGTTGGAAAAAGTTCAAAAAAAATATGGGCGTAATATTGAAGAGTTAATCGATTACCAGCTTGAACTCGTTAAGGAAATTGATCAAATTAAACATTTTGAAAGTTATCAAAAACAAACACAGGAAGCCTTCCTCAAAACTTATGAAGAAGCCTTTGAATTAGCTCAAAGCATATCCAATCTCCGTAAAGAAGCAGCCAAAGCAATTGTCTCAGAAGTTGAAGGTCAATTAAAAGAACTCTACATGCCGCATACTGAATTTGAGGTCAAGATGCGACAGGTAGAGTCTGATTCTAATTTGCAACCATTCTTTTCCAATTTTTATTTACGTTTGAATGAAGCGGGTATGGACCAAGTTGAATTCTACTCAAGGACTAATTTGGGAGAAGATAGTCAACCACTGGCTAAAATAGCATCTGGTGGTGAACTTTCACGATTTATGTTGGCCTTGAAGACAATTTTCGCAAGAAATCAAGCAGTTGAGACCTTAATATTTGATGAAATTGATACAGGGGTTTCTGGTAGAGTCGCTAGTGCTATAGCGAGTAAACTGGCTAAAATCGCTCAAAATAAACAAGTCTTATGCATCACCCATTTAGCACAAGTAGCTGCCGCAGCCAATCAACAGCTAATTATTAAAAAAGAAATTAATCAAGAGCGCACGGTTACACAAGTGGATTATTTATCAGAAGAAGAGCGAGTAGCCATGATTGCTGGCATGATGTCTGGTGAAGTACAATCTGAATCCAGTCTACAAGTAGCTCAAGACCTGCTCACATCCTATCAAAAGAATTAGGGGGTTTTTGTTTGAATAAACTACCGATAGTAGTGATTACAGGACCAACAGGAGTTGGGAAAACCACTCTTTCAATCCGTTTGGCTAAACGTTTCAAAGGGCAGATTATTAATGCGGATTCAATGCAAGTATATCGTGGATTGGATATTGGAACAGGAAAAATTAAATCGGAAGAAATGTCAGGAGTACCTCACCATCTCTTAGACATCTACGACCCGCAAGATAATTATGATGCCAGTCAGTTTCAGGCCGATGCCAATCGTGCAATCGAACAAATTTTGGCGGAAGGAGACTTGCCCATATTAGTGGGGGGGACAGGTCTTTATTTAGAGGGTTTACTTTATGACCTTTCATTTGGTGGTCAGGAATCAATGGATTCTCACTACCGTAAACATTTAGAAGAAAGATTGCAAAACGAAGGCGAAGGTATTCTATGGCAAGAATTGAATGCTATCGACCCTTTAGCTGCAAAGAAAATCCCAATACAAAATGGCCGTCGGATTGTACGAGCTTTAGAAGTTATTAAGCAAACAGGCAAACTTTTTTCAAGTCAGACCGATATAAGTAACCGTCAATCACGGTTTAATGAATTATTGATCATTTTAAATCGTCCGCGCGAGGAATTGTATAGTCGAATTAACCGCAGAGTTGAATTAATGGTCGAAGAAGGATTGGAAAATGAAGTCCATCAGCTGTATCAGCTTAACAAAAATCTAGAGCTTTCAAGTATGAAAGGCATTGGCTATAAAGAGTGGTGGCCTTATTTTGAGCAAAATCAATCACTTAAAGAAACGATTACGACTATTCAGCAAAATAGCCGGCGCTATGCAAAAAGACAATTAACTTGGTATCGTAACCGCATGAAAAATCAGCATTGGATTGATTTAAGCAATCCAGATTATGAAGATGAAGCAAATGAATTAATCGCAAATTTCCTAGAAGAAATTGAAAGGGAGAAAAATGATTGAAACAAGAAAAGGGCCTGAACGAGTCCTAATAGTGGGTATCCGAACGGATACTTATCAAGAAGATCGTTTTATGGAATTAATCTCAGAGATGGAATCCTTGACCCAAACAGCAAAAGGTGTGGTCATTAAAAAAATGATACAAAACTTACCCAGACTCAATCATCATTCTGCCGTTGGGTCTGGCAAGTTAGAAGAAATCCGGCTCTATGTAGAAAGTGACGCTATTGACCTAGTTATCTTTTTTAATGCACTCTCACCAAGTATGAACAAAGTAATTGAGGCTGAATTAGGTGTGAAAGTCATTGACCGTGTTCAATTAATCCTCGATATCTTTGCCATGCGAGCTAAGAGTCGCGAAGGAAAGCTACAAGTTGGTTTAGCGCAATATCAATATTTATTACCAAGAATTGGTGGCCAAGGTAAGTCTCTGTCTCGTTTGGGAGGAGGGATAGGTACCAGAGGTCCAGGTGAAACGCAATTAGAGACCGATCGCCGTCATATCCGCTCTCGCATTACCCAAATAAAAAAAGATTTGCAGGAAGTGGTGCAGCATCGTAAACGAACACGCGAAAATCGCCACAGTGGTCGTGAGTTTAACATTGGCTTAGTAGGCTATACTAATGCTGGCAAATCGACTATTTTGAGTCAAGTAACGGAAAGTGAAACTTTCGTACAAGATCAATTATTTGCCACTCTAGATCCTCTCACTAGACAATTTGCCATTCATGGTCACCCAATGTTTACTTTGACAGATACCGTCGGTTTTATTGAAGAACTACCTACTCAATTAATCGAATCCTTCAAGTCAACATTGGAAGAAATCCGTTATATGGATGTCTTACTACATGTGGTTGATGCTTCCAATCCTGCCCATCTCATGCATGAAGAAACAGTCAACCGTATTTTGAAAGATATTGAAGCAGACCATATTCCGGTTTTAACGGTTTATAATAAAAAAGATGCAATGGAAGAGTCATTTGTTGCTGTTCAAAAACCAAATATAACGATTTCCGCTTTAGAAGCGACGGACATTGAAAAATTAAAAGAAGCGATTTGGGCTCTTTGTATTCAGTCAGCTGAGGCATACTCTGTAAAAATTTTACCCGAAGAAGCAGACCTCTTATCGCATTACCAACAAAATACGCTAGTCGAGAGTTTAGACTTCGATGAAGAAAATCAATTCTATCGAGTGACAGGATACCGTCGTAAACAAAATGACTAGCAGAGACTATAAAGGAGGATGAAAATGTTAACGATGAAAGATATTATTAAAGAAGGTCACCCAACCTTGCGTTTAAAAGCAAAAAAGGTAACTTTCCCAATGGATCCTTCGTTAAAACAAAAAGCCATGGAAATGTTAGAGTTTCTAAAGAATAGCCAAGATAAGGAAAAAGCAGAAAAATATGGGTTAAGACCGGGGGTAGGTTTAGCAGCCCCACAGATAAATATAAGCAAACAGATATTTGCTATGCATATTTATCAATTTGATGATGAAGGCAACATTTCTGGTGAAGAAATGAGTCAAATTTTCGTTAACCCAGTGATTACGAGACACTCTGTTCAGGAAGTCGCTTTAAGTGAAGGTGAAGGGTGCTTATCAGTGGATCGTGAAGTAGAAGGTTATGTGCCTCGTCCACAAAGAATAACACTCAAGTATCAAGATCTGGAAGGGAATGAACATAGTTTAAAATTAAGGAATTATCAAGCTGTGGTAGCTCAGCATGAAATTGATCATTTGCATGGTATCATGTTTTATGATCATATTAATGAGCAAGCGCCTTGGTATGCTAACAAGGATTTAATAATAATTTAGTTTAAGTATTAGCTAATCTAGAGAATAGATTGTTTGAATTTAATATTCTATGATATAATACTTAAGTAATTTGAAGAAGTTAGGAGAAGATAAGATGATTTCAGCAACAGATTTAAAAGCCGGTATGACTTTTGTGGACGAGGGAAACTTGATTAAAGTTTTAGAAGCTAGTCACCATAAACCGGGTAAAGGAAATACTGTTATGCGTATGAAGCTTCGTAATGTTCGCTCAGGTGCAACCTATGATACTACTTTTCGACCTGATCAAAAGTTTGAACGCGCATATTTAGACACTAAAGAAGTTCAATATCTTTACAAAATGGACGGTATGGCTGTGTTTATGGATTTAGAAACATACGAGCAATATGAACTGCCAGCTGATACCATTGAAAATGAGCTATTCTATTTATTAGATAATATGAACTGTAAAATTCAATTCTTCGGTCATGAAGTAATCGGAGTTGAATTACCAGGAACGGTTGTCTTGACTGTTTCGGAAACTCAACCTTCGATTAAGGGAGCAACCGTTACTGGCTCAGGCAAGCCAGCTACAATGGAAACAGGTTTAGTTGTAAACGTCCCTGATTTTATTGAAGCAGGTGAAGCATTAGAAATTGGAACAGCTGACGGATCTTATAAGGGAAGAGCTAACAAATAAGTTTAAAAGACGCAGCTTAATGAATTTTTTATATCATGATTGTTCGAAGATAAAAGCCCCTTGCTGATTAAAGATTCAGCAAGGGGCTTTTAATCAGTTAATCAAGTTCAGTAAAGGTTGCCCAATTATAATAAGAACCTTCATAGTTCTTAACATTTTCAAAACCTAGCATTTCCATAATTAATTGCATATAGGCCGAACGAAAATTGCTTGGACAATAAGTGACGATGGCATCCTCTTTATTAAATCCTTATTCTATGAAAAGAGCTTCGAATTCTTCATTTGATTTTAATAAAACCTCCTCATTATAAAGGTCTGTATTCTGTATATGGAATATTAATTGCGCCAGGCAAATGACCACCTTTTTTTCAAGTGAGTCAAGGATTTTATAATTGGCAATTGTCTCAGTTAATTCGTGTGTATCAATAACAGCTGTACGATCGATATCTTTGACAGTTGCTTCCACTGGTTCTAAGGTTATTTGATCTTTAACCAATTGAATATCAGATTTAGCAATTGCTCCTGAAACATGGCCTTTTTTTGCTTCTTTTTGACCGCGGGTGTCAATAATTATAGTATCTGAATTGCCAAATCTGGAAGCCAAATAATTGACATCAACGATATAAACTCCATTGAAACGATTGAAATCAGCTTTATCTCCATTTAACTCACGCTCAGCTGTTTCAGCACTTGAGTTCTCCGTGTCACTTGCAAATGCAATAAAACTGTTATACGAGCTAAGACCTAGTGATAATAAAAATACTAAAAGTATATTTATGATTTTTTTATAATATCCTTCCTTCATGTATTTTAGTACTATTGAGTAATAAATGGTAATAAACATCTGTGAAATAATTATATAAGTAGAAGCAACCTATCAGAATATTAAATAATCAAAATAAAAACCACCTCAACGAACTCTATTAATAGAGAACAATTGAGGTGGTTTAATGTTATAAAATATGCCAGGCAGGATTCGAACCTGCGACCTACGGTTTAGAAGACCGTTGCTCTATCCAGCTGAGCTACTGGCACATAACAGCTACATTATTATAGTTTTTTTTTTTTTGATTGTCAAGCTGTTTCATAAAAAATCACTAAATATAACAGATTATCACTGAAAATTATAACAGATAAAACAGAGTTCTTTGTGCATTTTTTATCAAAGTTTATTATAAAAACCTATGATTTAATTGTAATTGTATACATAACTCATCTTTTTTCTTGCAATTGGGCAGCTAAGGTGTTATCGTTGAAAATGAGCAATTATTGCTACAGTTTTAATTTAACTGTTATTAAGGACAAAAAATGAGAGGAATGTGAAAGAATGGCACGAGCTAAAGCAAAAGTGACAATGGATGAATTATTGATGCCAGATAATTTTGATTTTTCAATGGTTCAAGTGATGGATGAAGCGGGGAAGATTGTTAATCCAGATCTTTTAGGTGATGTTACTGAGGAAGACATGGTTAAATTTATGGAAGAAATGGTTTGGGCTCGCGAATTATTTGAGCGTTCAACAGCGCTTAACCGTCAAGGACGTTTAGGTTTCTATGCTCCAACCTCTGGTCAAGAAGCTTCTCAATTAGGTACTGTATTGGCTACTGAAAAAGAAGATGTACTGTTACCTGGTTACCGTGATGTTCCTCAATTAATTAAGCATGGACTTCCTTTACATAAGGCTTTTCTATGGTCAAAAGGACATGTAGCTGGATCAACTTTTGATGAAGACCTAAAGGCGTATCCACCACAAATTATTATTGGTGCACAGTATGTTCAAGCAGCGGGAGTTGCCTTAGGAATTAAAAAGAATAAACGACAAGCGATTGCGATGACATGGACGGGTGATGGTGGTTCTTCACAAGGAGACTTTTATGAAGGAATTAACTTTGCTGGTGCATATCAATCACCAGCTGTCTTTGTTGTTCAAAATAATGGCTGGGCGATTTCAACGCCCCGTTCTGTCCAAACAGCCGCACCGACTTTAGCTCAAAAAGCTGTAGCAGCCGGCATTCCTGGTATTCAAGTGGATGGGATGGATATTTTAGCTGTTTATGCAGTTACAAAGGCTGCTAGGGAATATGCGATTGCAGGTAATGGACCGGTACTAATCGAGACTGTTTGTTATCGTTTTGGTCCTCATACCCTTTCTGGAGATGATCCAAAACGTTACCAAGCAGAAGGCTCTCAAGCAGAATGGCGCGCTAAAGATCCTTTAATTCGTATGCGTAACTACCTAACTGCTAAAGGACTTTGGTCAGAAGAACAAGAAGAAGAAGTTATTCAAAGGACAAAAGAAGAAGTTAGAGATGCCATTAAATTAGCTGACCAAGAACCAAAACAAAAAATCTCAGATTTTTTAAAAAATATGTATGAGACACCAGATTTTGTAACACAAGAACAAATTAGTAAATTTGAAGCAAAGGAGAATAAATAATTATGGCTAAATTAACAATGATTGAGGCTATTACAGAAGCCTTAGCCAATGAATTGCGCACAAACGACCGCACACTTGTTTTTGGAGAAGATGTGGGTAAAAATGGTGGGGTTTTCCGAGCTACTCAAGGCTTACAAGAAGAATTTGGCGAAGAACGTGTAATGGATACACCGTTAGCTGAATCTGGTATAAGTGGCATGGCTATCGGGCTAGCTCTTGAAGGATTCCGTCCAATTCCTGAGATTCAATTTAATGGATTTGTTTTTGAAACAATGGACTCTGTTGTAGCTCAAGCCGCGCGTACCCGTTACCGTATGGGAGCTTCCCGTAACCTACCAATTACATTCCGTTCTCCTTTTGGTGGAGGAGTTCACACACCTGAGCTTCATGCAGACTCATTAGAAGGTCTCTTAGCTCAATCACCAGGCCTTAAAGTGGTAATTCCTTCTAATCCATATGATGCTAAAGGCTTATTAATTTCAGCGATCCGAGATAACGATCCAGTGTACTTTTTGGAACACATGAAATTGTACCGTTCTTTCCGTGAGGAAGTTCCAGAAGGAGAATACACTGTTCCTTTAGGCAAGGCAAAAGTTGTTAAAGAAGGTACAGACTTAACTTTAATTGCATATGGTGCTATGGTACAAGAATCGGTCAAAGCAGCAGAAAAATTAGCTAAAGAAGGCGTTGATGTTGAGGTACTTGACTTAAGAACAGTTCAACCATTAGATATTGAAACAATTATTGCTTCGGTAGAAAAAACAGGAAAAGTAATTGTAGTTCAAGAAGCGCAACGTCAAGCGGGTGTTGGAAGCAAAGTGATTGCTGAGGTTTCTGAACGTGCAGTTCTTTCTCTGAAAGCACCAATTGGATTCGTAGCTGCTCCTGATACCATCTTCCCATTTGGAATGGCTGAAAGAGACTGGTTACCAAATGCAGAAGATATTGTGGCCAAGGCTAAGGAATTAGAAGATTTTTAGACGATAAATGATTTCAAGCAGATGTTCCATCTGCTTGCTTTCGAGTCAAGTTAAGAAAAGGAGAAAAATTATATGGCATTCCAATTTAAATTACCAGCTTTGGGCGAAGGGATTATGGAAGGTGAAATCGTCTCTTGGGCGGTTAAAGAAGGAGACACAATTAAAGAAGATGACACTTTAGTCGAGGTTCAAAATGATAAATCCGTTGAAGAATTACCTTCTCCAGTTTCTGGAACTATAAAAAAAATTCATGTAGCAACCGGTCAAATTGCTCAGCTCGGTCAAATAATTGTTGAAATTGATGCGCCAGGATTTGAAAACGAAGCTAACCCTGAGAGCGAAGAAACGCCGGCGAGTCCAGCCAAAGAAGCATCTGATTCAAAAGTAGATCAAACAGCAAAAGTTAATTCGAACACAGCATTTTTCCAATTTAAATTACCTGCTTTAGGGGAAGGGATTATGGAAGGAGAAATTGTTTCTTGGTCCGTAAAAGAAGGTGAAACAATTAAAGAAGACGAAACCTTAGTAGAAGTTCAAAATGATAAATCAATTGAAGAATTACCTTCTCCAGTTTCTGGCATCGTTAAGAAAATTCATGTACAGACTGGTCAAATTGCGCAATTAGGGCAAGTTTTAGTTGAAATTGACTCGCCAGAACACAATGGTCAAACCGACAATTCAACTAGTAGGGAAGAACAAGGAGAAGCGCTAGCAAACTCTTATGATGATGCAGCATCTCCAGCTGAGAAAAACCCAGTAATTGAAACGACGGTAACTAAAGAGGCACCACATGTTCAAGGGTTATCGGATGAAGAGGCAGCGAACCGTCGCGTATTAGCAATGCCATCCGTTCGTAAACTTGCACGTGATAGGGCAATTGATATCACACGAGTAGCAGGAACCGGCAAGAACGGTCGCATCACAGCCGAAGATATTAATAACTTCGCCGCATCGGCCAAAATGGAGTTACCAGTTAATAAGTCTGAGCAAAAAGTGGCTACTTCTAGCACAAATGAAGAAATTGCGGCTAAAACGGAAGCTCAACAGTCAAAATCTGAAGCCAAGCCATTTGTATCCAATCAAACTGAGCGTGAAGAACGTGTGCCTTTATCAGGCACTAGAAATGCCATCGCTAAGGCAATGGTCAATTCTAAGCATACGGCTCCCCATGTTACTTTATTCGATGAAGTTGAAGTGTCTAAACTATGGGAACACCGTAAGAAATATAAGGTCATTGCTGCTGATAAAGAGGTCAAATTGACTTTTCTTCCATATGTTGTGAAGGCTTTAATCGCAGCTGCTAAGCAATATCCAGTGATAAATTCATCAATTGATGATGTTTCTAATGAAATTGTTTACAAAAACTATTATAATGTAGGTATTGCGACAGATACAGAACGGGGACTATACGTTCCAAACATTAAAGAAGCTAATACTAAGAATATGTTCCAAATTGCTAATGAAATTGTTGAGCTTTCTGAAAAGGCTCATGATGGTTCATTATTGATGTCTGAAATGTCAGGTGGAACAATGACTATTTCAAATATTGGTTCAGCCGGCGGAAAGTGGTTCAGCCCGATTATCAATCATCCTGAAGTAGTCATCTTAGGATTCGGTTCGATTGTGCAACAGCCAGTTGTCAATGAAGCGGGTGAATTAGCTGTGGGACGTGTATGTAAGTTGTCATTAAGCTTTGACCACCGTATTGTTGATGGAGCAACTGCACAGCGTGCACTGAATGAAGTGAAACGTTTTCTTGCAGACCCAGAACTATTATTAATGGAAGGATAGTGATCAAATGGTAGTTGGAGATTTCGCAATGGAATTGGATACCGTCGTAATTGGAGCAGGTCCTGGAGGCTATGTAGCAGCTATTCGTGCTGCACAGCTTGGACAAAAAGTAGCAATTATTGAAAGAGAATACTTAGGAGGCGTTTGTTTAAACGTGGGTTGTATTCCTTCAAAAGCCTTGATTCAAGCAGGGCACGTGTATCATCAAGCAAAACATGGTGAAACATTTGGTGTTTCTACTTCAAATGTGGAAATTGATTGGGAAAAAACCCAAAATTGGAAGCAAAATGAAGTTGTAGCGAAAATGACTTCTGGTGTGGAAATGCTTCTTAAGAAAAATAAGGTGGAGATTATTGAAGGAGAAGCTTTCTTCTCTGATAAAGATACTCTTCGCGTTGTCAACGGTGAAGAAGCGCAAACCTATACTTTCAAAAATGCAATTGTTGCAACAGGATCTCGCCCTATTGAAATTCCAGGTTTTGAATTCAAAGGCCGTGTGATTGACTCAACAGGTGGATTAAACTTGCCTGAAATTCCTAAAGATCTAGTGGTTATCGGTGGTGGAATTATCGGTACAGAGCTAGGAGGCGTTTATGCAAACCTAGGAACAAATGTGACTATCTTAGAAGGATCTAAACAATTTATTCCTTCATTTGAAAAAGATATGACACGTCTTGTTGAAAGAGATCTAAAAGCTTTAGGAGCCGAAATCGTCACAAACGCAATGGCTAAGAAGGCTGAGGAAAAGGGAGACCGTGTGGTTGTAACTTATGAGCGCAAAGGTAAAGAAATTCAAGTTGAAGCGGACTATGTAATGGTTACTGTAGGACGCCGTCCAAACACTGACAACTGTGGTTTGGAACAAGCAGGTGTTGAATTAGATGAACGTGGATTGGTTAAAGTAGATAATCAAGGACGTACTTCTAATCCAAACATTTTTGCCATTGGCGATATCGTTCCTGGAGCCATGTTAGCCCATAAAGCTTCATTCGAAGCGAAAGTTGCTGCATCAGCAATTTCTGGTGGAAAAGACATTGTTGATTATAAAGCCATGCCGTCTGTATGTTATTCTGACACTGAATTAGCTTCAGCAGGACACACTAAGGACTCTGCTAAAGAAGCGGGGATTGATGTAACTGTAACTAAATTCCCATTCGGTGGTAATGGCCGTGCAGTAGCTTTAGATCACTATAATGGTTTTGTTCGTTTGGTTACAAGAAAAGAGGACGATGTCATTATCGGAGCTCAAGTGGCTGGGCCAAGTGCCTCAGATGTATTAGCAGAAATCACCCTCGCAATTGAAGCCGGTATGAATGCTGAAGATATTGCCTTAACTGTTCATGCGCACCCAACGTTAAGTGAAGCAACGATGGATGCAGCTGAAGCAGCACTCGGCATGCCAATTCACATGTAATAACTCTATAACCCCTGATAGAACAACTTCTATCAAGGGTTTTTTTATTCGTTTTCTAAAAGGGACAGTATTTAATAATCAACTAGGGGAAAAATTTAAGCCCCCTGCAAAAATCATGCAGGGGGCTTAAATTTTAAGGTTAGACGATTTGCATCCTTAAAGAGGAGGCAGTGTTCCCAGATCCTTTTTTGGCATTGATTGGAATTGATGATAAATGACATAGCTAGCTAAGATAAAAGCCATTACGTCCGCGATAGGGGCTGCCAAAGGGACTTGTTCGACACCGAACTGGTGGCCAAAAAACAAAATGAGGGGAAGCAAGAAAAAAATCTGTTTACTAAGGGCCAATAATGCACTCTTAAAGCCATAACCAATGGCTGATAGGAGATTTGCCATTCCAATGTGCATGCCTATAATAACCGTCATGAATAAAAAGCTACGTAAGTAATGCATGGCATAAGTAAAGTATAACTCCTCACCATTACCAAAGATACGGATTAAAGGACGGGTGAGGGTTTGGAAGATAACAAACATTATTAATGAGAAAGCGGCTAAAACTTTCATCTCTAATTTGAAAGTGTCTCTAACGCGCTGATAGTTTCTAGCGCCGTAATTGACACCCAAAATAGGTTGAGCTCCTTGAACGATTCCGATGACAACACCTATGAACAAGGTGTTAATTTTAATGGTAATACCAGCAGCAGCGATTGGGATATCCGCTCCGTAAATAGAGTTGGCTCCGGCAAATTTAAGAGTATTATTGAGGACAATTTGAACGACGGTATTTGACAACTGAAAGACAAAAGAGTTGATACCCAGTTTAAATATTTGCCAAAGTTCGTTCAGCTGGATAGTTATTTCACGAAAATGAATGGATACTAGTTTGAATTTTGGAATATAAGCAAGAATAAAAAGTCCTGAGACTATTTGCCCGATAATTGTGGCCAAAGCAGCACCACGCATTCCCCAATTAAATCCGAAAATAAACAGAGGGTTCAATGCTGTATTGATTGCTGCCCCTACGAGAACACTTATCATGGAGTATTTTGCACTACCATCTGCTCTAACGAGATTTGCTCCACCAATATTCAACATAAAAAAAGGAATGCCGATAGCAATAATTTGTACATATTGAACGGACAGAGGATAAACTTTTTCAGTAGCTCCGAAAAATTTCATTAGTGGACCTGCTTGCCAAAAGACTATAAGAGCGAGAAGAATTCCCGATAAAAGTAAAAATCCAAAGGCTGTTGCGAGTGTATTGCGAGCCGTAGTGAAATCTTTTCGACCAATAGTTAAATTAAAGTTAGCAGCGGCGCCAATTCCTGTGAGTAATCCGATGGCTAAACAGACCGTCGTTATCGGAAAAGCGATATTGGTTGCTGCATTTCCTAAATAGCCAACTCCTTGTCCAATAAAGATTTGATCTACGATATTGTAAAGAGAGTTGGCCAGGTTGGCAATAATACTGGGAATTGCAAATTGTTTAAGTAATTTGGACACGGGTTCAGTTTCAAGAGGGTTGTGTATGTTAGGAATTTCAAGCGAGGGATTAGTTTCTGTCACAAATTTCTTCCTTTCTTAGCAAATTTATTTTTATTATGATAATCGACTTCCCATTATAACATAAAAAAATTCTAAAGGTAAAACGATCCAATTAAAAAAGAAAATTTGTGAAATCTAGTTAATTTTTAATAAAATTTTATGGAATAGGATTATGCAATACGCGGATGTGACATAAGTTTTCGAGAGTGGAAAACATAAAATGATGATTATTCTTTATAAGAAACAGACATTCATTTTTTAACAAGTACCACTATACATGACCTAGTGGTACTTTTTTATCTTGGAAGTTTATAGTCGATATTCCTTTATGAACAATCTTCTTAGTTTCTGATCATCTTTTAGCACTAGCGATTAAATGAAGAATAATTGAAGCGGGAAGCTGGGATTACATCTCTTTTATAAACTCAGTGTTTTCTAGCTGAAGAGCGGGTATAAGATATAGAATTAATTTGCAATTAATTGATTGTTGTAAGCTATTAATAAAAAGGCTATTAAAAATAAAACATAATTAATTGAAAAAATATAAATTCAATATTAGAATATATTTGAACTTTTTAATTTCGTATAATTGTTGAGATTATGTACAATTTAGAAATGAAATTCATAGTCAATGACCGTTCATTAAAGCATTAAACATTCTAAATAATTTTAATTTATATAAAGGAGTGATAATAGAGTATTATAATGAGAGTTAAAACAATTAAGTTGCTTTGTAGTAGTTTGGGAATTTAAGTGCCAATACCTGGAAGGAGATATCTTATGTCGGAAGTAGAACGCGGAATAATGAAAGTTTCGATTCTAAAAATGCAAGATATACTTCTTACGCTTTTATCAATACAAACCTTGGTGAAAGAGTTGTATTTGATGCAGGATTTTAAAATTTTATCAAGTTGTACATAGTAGTATTTGATAATTAATCAGATTGGGCGGGCTGAGTCCCGCTTTTTAAAAATGAGGGGAGCATATGAAGCGGATTTTTATTATTCTGTCGAATCTATTGGTGGGTCTCTTTTTGGTATGGGTGGTTAACATTTGGGGAGATACCTATGTTTCTTATTATTATCCAAATGTTTCGGTATTTGATGCTTCTTCTGAGGCTGATTTTGAGAAGGTGGCCGATCATTTAACCTTATTGGCACAAGATACAGATAGTCTCATCGCCATTCAGCACCAAGAACCTGGGGCAGACGGAAAGCCCGTCTTTTCTTATACCACTTTTGGAACTGGAAAATTACCACCAGGTCTCACTGCAAAATCAAGGGAAGCAGCTAAAACGAGTAGTGTACTGACTAACTATTTTATCTTTAAGGGAAATTTAGACCTAGATCTATTGAAAACAACATTAAAGGATGCAGGATTGACTAGACTCTCTCCAGCTATTCCTTCTGGGGTTACCGTTCTAGCTTCCATATTTAGTAATGGCTTTCAACTCATCGGCTTACTGATTTTCTTTTTAACCTTTGGAGCGCTTAGTTTAATTTATCAAATTCGTGCTCTAAGAACAGCGGGCATTCGTTTAATTTCTGGCGAAAGTCGTTGGGGAATTTTTCTCAGACCCATTGGTCGAGACCTCGTTAACCTTTCAATCGGTCTAGGCGCTGGTTTCCTGTTAGCAATGATTCTAAAATCAGTAGTTTCAACCCCTTTGATAGCTTTTTATACAATAGGAGCGGGTCTATTCCTTTACAATCTTTTTTTGCTGATTATTTCCTTATTCTTTGCTAGTTTATTTGCAGTCGGTATTAAAAAAGTGCACTTGATGCAGGTTATAAAAGGACAAATTCCGGTGAGGGGAATCATTAGTCTCATTTTAATGGGTCAATTTTTAGCTTTCATTATTGTTTCTATAGGGGTTAGTTGGACACTAAATTATACCCATGCCTTGCAACAGCAAAAACAAGGTCAGGCTATTTGGCAAAAAGAAAATCAGCTCGTCTCTCTGAATTTTGCCCGAAGTGGCTCAATCGGAAACAAGAAAGAAATGATTGAGAAACAACAAACATGGTTTCAATTGATGGATCAAGCCATCTCAGAAAATCGTGCGATTCTTTCAAGGCATTATTTAGCAGAACAAGGGTTTCAAAGAGGACCAAGTACTGTTAGTCTACCCTTATCTGATCATGAGCTTTATCAACCACAAGGCAACGTCTTGATTGTCACTCCTAGCTATTTAAAACGGCAACAGATTGCAGTGCCTCCCGAAATCGACAGGAAACTAAATAAGTTAGCTGTAGGTGAGTTCGTTCTCCTTTTGCCAGATAAGCTTCAATCAAATGCAAGTCATTACCAGACCGTCTTTGAAGACGCTACAACAACGCTTATGGCTAGCCAGGATAACCGTCAAAAAATGAAGGCGACTGTTGCATACTTAAAAACGGGATATCAGCGATTTGTCTATAATGCAACGCCCCTTTCCTATCAACAATTCCTTAAAGATCCGATTATCATTGTTTTGACTCCACATTCAACGGGTGAACAATCTTACTTGTTTTGGCAGCAAGCGCTATCGTCCTATTTCTTTTTTGATCGTTTAGGAGATGCCCAATCACTGATTGCAAAATACGGACTTGAAAATTGGGTGGCTGAACTTCAGACAGGGTATCAAATCCATCAAACCTTACTGGATAATCTGCAACGAGAAGTTTGGGCAATGATTGCTGGGGCAGTATTAGGCATTGTGACGTCTATTTTAATGTTTCATACGATGAATCAACTTTATTTTGAAGAATTTCGACGCGATATCTTTATTAAACGCATAGCAGGCCTTCGTTTCTTAGAAATTCATAGAAACTATCTGCTAGCGCAGATACTTGTTTTCTTGCTGGGTGTTATTGGCAGCGTCTTTCTTGTAACGGATATCGTGCTTGCTTGCTTGGTATTTTTACTGTTTACCGGCATTTCAGTCCTACAATTGCATTTGCAAATGAAAAAGGAAAATAAAATGGCGATGCTTATTTTGAAAGGAGCCTAAGATGATTCGATTAGAAAAAGTGGGCTAATAGTTTGGTGACCGTGTCTTATTTTCAGATCTTTCTATGACTTTTGAAGCCAATAAGGTTTTTGCTTTGATTGGTTCAAGTGGGAGTGGTAAATCAACGCTTATGAATAGGATGGGGAAACTTGAAAGTTATGATGGAACGATTTCCTTTCGGAATAAGGAGTTGAGCAAGTATAAATCGAGTGATTTTTTCCGTCAGGAGTTGGGGTATTTGTTTCAAAATTTTGGTCTCATAGAAAGTCAGACGATTGAAGAAAACTTAAAACTCGGTCTAATTGGTCAAAAAATTAGTAAAACTGAGCAACACAAGAAGGAAAAAGAAGCTTTAATGCGTGTTGGTCTCTCTTATTTAAGTCTCAATAAGAAAAATTTTGAATTATCAGGAGGAGAATCACAGCGCGTGGCTTTAGCTAAGGTTATTCTTAAAAACTCTCCTCTTATCTTAGCGGATGAACCTACTGCATCCGTTGACCCTGAGACAGCTAAAGCGATTATGGATATTTTGCTCTCCTTGAGAGATGAGAATAGACTCATTATCTTTGTTGCTCATAATCCATCTATTTGGACAATGGCTGATGAGATTGTTTCAATGGATCGATTGGGTATGCCAACAAGTTTCCATTAATTTTGGGTAAGAATAATATAAAGATTAGTCAATTAGTATGAATAGTTAGCTCTTTGCCAACTATAGAAGGTAGGGCAAAGCCAAGTGCTAGAGAAGACCAAGTATGATGTGACCCTCAAAAGTTAGTTTTTATCTCTAACTTTTGAGGGTCACATCATACTTGGTCTTTCAAAAAAAATAGCAGATTTAGTAAAAAGTGCGATAAAATCCTTCAATCGAGAAGCTAGCAGTAGAACAGATATAGATTAAGTTGCAATCGGCCACACGTAAGAATTATCCGACACTGCTAGCTTTGTGAGGAAGATGCTTGTGTGAGTTGAAAGCGTAGTGGCAATAAATAAGTACTCATTTAAAAAGAAGTAGATCGATGCTATTAATTTGCCTGACATGATTTGTACCAGAATTATTGGCAATCGGTGATTACCATACGTTGAGCTTATCACATCATAATAAAAGATTTCATAATTACATAATTACTTCAAATAGTTCATATTCATTACAGAGAAGAATTCATTTGGCTTTCGCGGTAGAAACATTAAAGAAGTGACTGTTCGTATTAATGTTTCTGATGCAACGCATTCAAATCCACTACTTGATCAACCATCTCCCAAACTAATGGATCATGGGTGGCAATGAGGATGACACGATTATCATTACTGAGAGAGAGGAGTTTTTTCATGATAGCCTTAGCGTTTTCAATGTCAATCGATGCAGTGGGTTCGTCTGCAAGGATGAGAGGCGGATCTTTTAAGATTACCTTAGCAAGTGCGACTCGTTGGGCTTCTCCACCAGATAATTCAAAGACCTTGCGATCTAACTTCAAATAATTTAAGCCCACTTGGTCCAAGATTTCATGCATGCGAGTCTTTTTGTCCGGTTTACTTAGCTTCTTTCCGATTAGCCCTAAAGCTAGATTGGCTTCAATGGTTTCATTTTCAATTAAGCCAAAATTTTGGAAGAGGTAACCTAAATAATCACGAAAGAAGACGAAGTCTTTAATCGATTTAAGATCTTGGCCTTTAAAGAGGATCTGTCCTTGATCATAAACTTCAAGATGGGCAATCATATTCAATAATGTGGTTTTCCCCGATCCGCTTTGACCGGTTAGGGCATAGGACGTGCCAGCTTCAAAGTTCAAATTCAAGTCAGCAAATAGGGAACGTTGGCCGAAATTTTTATGAAGATGAGTTACTTGAATCATATTAAGCTCCTTTCAAGAGGGTTAAAGACTGACGGTTTTCTTTTTTTGCTTGGAATACTAGGGATAATAAAGCGATTGACAAAAAGATGATTATATTGATTAAAACACTCACTTTATGATTAGCTATTATCATTGATAAACCAAAAGCGATGATAAAAATTAGTAATTGCAATGCAAGATAAACTTGATGATTTTGCCAAAAATTTAACCCTGAGATTCTCTTTATTAAAATATCACGACGGAACTGGTTAAAATAAACTTGATTCATACAAATGAAAAGTAATAATGAGGATAAACATGCGAAAAAGGAAGCAAACAAATGAGTGATTAAATGAGTTTTATAATTAGTAATTTTTTCCAAGTATGTTTGTCTTGAATTAACTAAATAAGATATTTTAGAATATAAATCATATTTTTTTAAAAGACTAATTGTTTCATCATACCCTGTATACTTAATGTTTTTAGCGGCATTAATCATCCAATGCATATATGAAGGCAAGGTGTTACCCGTAGATTCAGGTGACATTACAACAATAATTGGCTGAGATAGATACTGTTGATTTGAAACAGTCTCTTTTGAAAAATTCTCTGTATTGTACAAGAACACGGAATTCAAACGATCAGAAAAAAAGTAATCGGCTTTACATCATATAATATTTTAGAATCGTTTTCGACTCCTTCACGACTGAACGTTGTTAAATAATCCATAAAGTAATTTTCAATTTGATTTTTTGAATCTTGAAGTTCTCTTGGAATAATAAGACCAAATTCTCCTAGACTTAAATGATTAAATCTTTCAATTCTTTCTTCAGATAAATCAAATTTTTCTCTCTTGACATAATTCGGACTTACAAAAATTACTTTATTAAATAGGTTAGCATCTTGAATTGGAGCAGGATCAGAAAATTCATTTACTTCCAAACCATTATTTTGTACTTTTATAAAGAAAGCATCCTGTTCATTTAATGCTTCTTGGGTAAAAGAATACCATTTTTTGAAGGATTGTTTGTTATGTTTAGAAGAATTCATCAACGGCGCTAGCCCAAATTTAATATCAAATAACTCAGCATTACCTTCCCATTTATTAGAAGCTTTCCGGAGAGTATGTAGTGAATCCGCAAGGGTTAAAGATTGATCGATCGTATAGCCTAAAATAAATACAGAAAACACTTGACCGAATAGCATGAAAATTAGCAGAAAACGATAAGGTAATTTTCCTTTTATAATTGAAAAAAGCCTGTATTGATCAGTATAGATATAAAGTATTAGACTCAAACAAAGATTTAAAAACAAAATGATGCTATTAAAGATTAGTAAAGAATAAAATGTTATGCTAAAAAGATACCACGTTGAATGTCCGTTTATTTTTAACAAAAGGCCTGAAAGACAGGTTGTAATAAATATCATCATAATAACATAGCGTATATCCTGAGATATCAATTGGTGATAGATTGTCTTTGTAGTTGCACCTGAAATTCTTTTGATGCCTATTACTTTTGCTTTTTTTATAATTTGTATTAAAGACAGTGAAAAATAAGTCAGCAGCAGAATTGCTAGCGTGATGATGACGGAGGGATTTAAGTACAAGTTCTTTGCATATTGAAAAGGACTCGTCGCAGGAATAACGATAGTTTTTGCTCCATATTGTTCAAAATATTCCTTCAGGATAGATTGAGAGGAAGCTCCTTCGAAAACTAAGTAACTTGCTGCTAAATCACTATTTTGAATACTCTCGTTAGTGGCTTTAACTATTTTAGCGGGCAATTTTTTATCACCATAAAGGGCATAAGTAAAATTTGTCTGGCCAGATTCATTTGGTTCTACTATTCTTCGGCCCACGAGAATTTCATGTTGTTGTGCAAAATCATGTAATGCGGCTTCAAATTCATCCCGCTGAATATTTTGATCAAAATTTATGATTTGAACCCCTGGATACTGCGAAAAAGTAACGATCTCAGCGGAAAAATTCATAACGTTTATCACTAGTAGTAACATGATTAAATTTGATAAGGTAATATATATTTTTTTCATAGGATACCTTCCTCTGAGTTATAATCAGCCATTAAGAGTTAACAAATGATCGAAAGCACTTTACAACTATCAAAGGGCCTTGGAAAAGTTAATCGTTCTCTAACAAAATTTTACCGAATTTCCAAGTTACTTTCTAGCCCCTCATTAATTATTATAAAAGTGGGCTGACAATAAGAAAAGTATGCTTAACGCTCAAAGTAGTCCCGAAAGTGGAAAGAGAGTTTACCAAAACTCTTTCACCGGAGTATTATGCCTTTCTAAACAAGCAAGAAACAGATCCATGAATGAAAGATAAAAAGATACGTTGCAAATAAAACACTATTTTTAACATTTTATATTTGAGGCGTTCAAAATATTGAATGTGAGGAGTTTTTGACGGTAATTAGTATGCTCTATTGACTAGGATCCGCTTTTTGATTGAGTAGAACAATGTATCTTATTAAGAAAACGTTTTATATTCGAAATACTTTTTCATTTGCGTAAAAATGCGTTATATTAGTATTAACCGAAATGAATTTGTTGGAGGTGTAATAAGATGTCTAGTTATTCCTATCCATTAAATGAAGATTGGTCAAGTCAAGAAATTACGATCGTTGTTGATTTTTTAGCAGGGGTTGAGTCCGCCTATGAAAGAGGAATTAGAGTAGAACGGATTAAAGATAAGTATCGAGCATTTAAAGAAATTGTCAATTCGATAAGTGAAGAAAAACAAATTGATCGTGAATTTCAAGCGGCTTCGGGATACTCTATCTATCGATGCATGCAAAAAGCTAAAACATTGAAAGATTCCCAAACGTTAAAAATGCCTTAGGAGGTCACTATGGATTTTCAATTACATCAACGTGTAATATCTTGGTTAAAAACAGCTGGGGACTCGTTGATCGCTTCCTTGAATACCAATTTAATGGTTGAAGAAAAAACGAACGCAAGTGATTTAGTCACACGGATGGATAAAGAAGTAGAAGCCTATTTTACCCAACAAATTAACACTTACTATCCCGACCATCGTGTATTAGGCGAAGAAGGAAAGGGACATTCGATTAAAGAGACTCATGGAGTCTTATGGATAATTGACCCGATTGATGGAACTTTGAATTTTGTCAAGCAAGGGCGTTTTTTTGGCGTCATGATTGGTATATATAAAGACGGTCGGCCGCTAGCGGGCTATATCTATGATGTAATGCAAGGCGATCTTTATTATGGGTTTGTCGGTCAAGGCGCTTTTTTGAATGATCGTCCTCTGATACCATTAGAAATTAATTCGTTAGAGCAAGGGCTTATGGTGACAAACGCCCACATTTTAGTTGAAAACCAATTTAATAGTCAAGCATTATTACATGCATCTCTGGGTTCAAGGTCTTATGGTTGTGCAGCTTATGAAATGATTTCCGTTATTAGAGGGGAATCCGCTTTTTATTTAGCAAGTCGTTTAATGCCGTGGGATTTTGCAGCGGGAGTAGCAATTTTAGAATCTTTAGGTTTTAAGTATAGTCAACCTAACGGACAGGATCTGAACCTTTTAACAGCGAATCCTGGTCTCTTCTCTAACGCTGCAGTTTATGAGGAAGTATTACAGATAATTAATTCAAAAGAAAATTAGGAGAATTTAATGAAAATAAGAAATGACATAAGAAATATTGCAATCATTGCCCACGTTGACCATGGTAAAACCACTTTGGTTAATGAGCTCCTTAAGCAATCGGATACTTTAGATGCTAGAGCTCAGATAGACGATCGTGCAATGGATCGCAATGATATTGAAAGAGAACGTGGCATTACCATCTTAGCTAAAAATACAGCTGTAAATTACAAGGGAACACGGATCAATATCATGGATACGCCTGGACACGCAGACTTCGGTGGTGAAGTAGAACGTATTATGAAAATGGTTGATGGCGTTATCTTGGTAGTAGATGCTTATGAAGGTACTATGCCTCAAACACGCTTTGTGTTGAAGAAAGCCTTAGAAGAAGGTAAGACTCCTTTAGTGGTTGTTAATAAAATTGATAAGCCATCGGCTCGTCCGGAGGTAGTTGTTGATGAAGTGCTTAACCTATTGATTGAATTAGGCGCAGATGATGATCAATTAGAGTTCCCAGTTGTTTATGCTTCAGCTATTAATGGGACTTCTTCGCTTTCTAGTGATTTGCAAGACCAAGAAAATACCATGGATCCAATTTTTGAATCAGTAATTGAACATATTCCAGCACCAATTGATAATTCAGATGACCCACTGCAGTGTCAAGTCACCATGCTTGATTACAATGACTTTGTCGGCAGAATTGGAATCGGTCGCGTTTTCCGTGGCAAGATCAAAGTTGGGGATGCGGTAACGGTTATTAAGATTGATGGCTCTAAGAAGAATTTCCGGGTGACAAAATTATATGGTTTTCTTGGATTAGACCGAATTGAAATTAAAGAAGCGATGGCCGGAGACTTAATTGCAATTTCTGGAATGGATGATATTTATGTAGGAGAAACGATTGCTTCAGTTGATAATCCAGAGGCTATGCCATTGCTTCATATCGATGAGCCAACTCTAGAAATGAACTTCTTAACCAATAATTCTCCATTCGCTGGCCGTGAAGGGAAGTATGTTACTGCGCGTAATTTGGAAGATCGTTTGATGCAGGAATTGCATACAGACGTTTCTTTAAATGTTACGCCAACAGACTCGCCAGATACTTTCAAGGTGGCTGGACGTGGGGAGTTACATTTATCGATCTTAATCGAAAATATGCGACGTCAAGGCTATGAATTCCAAGTCTCACGTCCGCAAGTGATTATAAGAGAAATCGATGGCGTTAAGTCAGAACCATTTGAACGTCTTCAAATCGATACCCCGGAAGAATACATGGGGGGCATTATCGAGGCTATCAGTAATCGTCGGGGTGAAATGGCAGATATGGTTCACTCTGGCAATGGACAGATTCGTCTGGTCTTTTCAATTCCAGCTCGTGGTTTAATTGGTTTCTCAACCGAATTTATGTCTTTAACAAGGGGATATGGCATTATGAACCATACTTATGATGAGTACCGTCCGGTGATTAATGTAGAACTTGGTCAGCGTCGTAACGGAACCTTAGTTTCCATCGATAGCGGTCAAGCAACCACATATTCAATTATGAATCTTGAGGATCGTGGAACGATTTTTGTTGAACCTGGTACGGAGGTATATGAAGGAATGATTGTTGGCGAACATAATCGTGAGAATGATTTGACGGTTAATATCACTAAAGCAAAACAATTAACGAATGTCCGTTCAGCTAACAAAGACCAAACAGCTGTGATTAAATCCACTAAAAAAATGACATTGGAAGAAGCTATACAATTCATGGCAGATGATGAATATTGTGAAATTACACCAATGGCAATCCGTTTACGCAAACGTATTCTAGACAAATCAACCCGTGAAAAAGCGAAAAAAAATAAAAAATAATATAAACATAGAACTCGAAGATAATAAAAGAGTATCTTTGGGTTCAATGCCTTTGTGAATAGATATATAAGCATATTTCTTTGTCTGACAATAGTGGCATGTTATGATAAAGATCATAACAGAATTAGGAGGAGTAAAAATGACATTCAAATTACCTGAATTACCCTATGCATATGATAATTTAGAGCCCGCTATTGATCAAAAAACCATGGAGATTCACCATACTAAACACCACAATGGTTATGTTACTAAATTAAACGCAGCTGTTGAGGGAACTGAGTATGCTGACCAATCGATTGAAGAAATTATCAAGAGCTTAAAATCACTTCCAAGTGATATTCAAACAGCTGTTCGCAACAATGGTGGAGGCCACTATAACCACTCGCTATTCTGGGAATCATTACAAGCTCCTCAAGAAGACAACAAGCCTTCTGGAGACTTAGCTAAGAAAATTGATGAAGAATTTGGGTCTTTCGAAAAATTCCAAGAAGAATTTACAAAAGCTGCAACCGGTCAATTTGGATCAGGTTGGGGTTGGTTAGTTAAAGATGGCGACAAACTAAAAGTTTTAGGCACTCCAAATCAAGACAATCCTTTAACTGAAGGTTTAACTCCTTTATTAGGTTTAGACGTTTGGGAGCATGCTTACTACTTAAACTATCAAAATAGACGTCCGGACTACGTTAAAGCTTTCTGGTCTATTATTAATTGGGACAAAGTTGCAGAACGCTTTTCAGCATAATATTTATGAATAAATAAGTATAATGATTATTTTTAAAACTATCTATTTAGTTTTCACTTACTTTCCAAGTTTTTAAACTTAAGAAAAGTAAGTGCTTTTTTAATTCCTAGTCAGAGTAAATCCCGATCTTATTTTCATAAATACCCACTACTGATGCTTTATGCTATAATGTTTTTAGCGAATTAGAGAGGAATAATTATGGAAAACAAAGTCTTTCACATCACTCCTAAAACTAGAGAAGTAGATTCTAAAGAAATGAATAAAGAGCGTTTTATCACAAGCTTTAAGAAAAAATTTGATCTATATGGAAAGGGCGATAAGTTACTAAGTCTTATTGTCATTGTTTTACTACTTTTTTCCATGTTAGCCGTCTTTTCTTCTACCATGTCACAAGATCCATTAGCCATGGTGAAGAAGCAAGCCCTCTCAATTTTGATTGGTTTTTGCATGATTTTACTCGTTCGGCTTGTTCCAAACGGATGGTTTTCTAACATCTTTTTAATTAATATACTCAATTTTCTAACAATGGTTTTAATTTTTTATGCTACTTTCTTCGGTCAGGAAGGAGGAGGGGCATCTTCTTGGATCAATATTGGAGGATATAATTTTCAACCTTCTGAGCTATTTAAAATAGCTATGGTGCTCACATGTAGTCGACTGGCTGTTTATTTTAAAAGAACTTATCTGATAGCACTAGAAAAGTCTTCTTTTTGGTATATCATTTTGCCCTTTGGTTTAATGATAATATCGGCAATGTTTGTTTTAATTCAGCCTGATGTAGGCACAACAGTACTTATTGGTTTTTGTGCTTATTCTCTGTTTATGATTTTTAATTTATCAAGAAAGAAGAATATTCTTTCTCTGTTATTTTTTATTGTTGTTACTATAGTTATCTATATTGTTTCAATATACTTTGCAGACTATTTTGTGGGTACTGGAAGGCACTTTTTTGAACGTTTAGGATCTTTCATTGATCCGTTTAAATATCAACATGGGACAGGCTATCAAGTCATTCAATCCTATAAAGCAATCGCTAATGGTGGCCTTTTCGGTGTGGGCTTAGGTCAAGGAGTAATAAAAGAAATGCTTCCTGCCGCTCATACAGATTTTATTTTATCAGTGATAGCAGAAGAGACAGGATTGCTAGGGGTAAGCGCTGTAATCTTAACATTACTTGGTTTAGTTTTTTACTTACTCAGAACAGCCAGTATGATGAGTAAATTGTTTCACCGTATTTGTATTACGGGATTTGCTATTTTAATCTTTACGCAAACATTTGTAAATATTGGAGGATTGACAAGTTTAATCCCCCTTACTGGAGTGACACTTCCCTTTATATCGTATGGAGGGACGAGCATGGTAGTCAATTTGATAATAATAGGCATTGTTCAAAAATTCATCAGTGAAGAAGCTCGGATGAGACAAACAACTAATCGCTCAAAAGTATCCAATTTGAAAGGTGGACGCTAATGACATTTGAAGCAGTAAAAAGAAAATCGCTTGTTGTATGGTTATATAGTCTTAAACAATGGAAGCAATTAAGAAAATATGGCACAGTACATTATTTAAGTGAACGCTTGAAATATGCCATCATGTACGTGAATGATTCTCAGCTTGATGAAACTTTATCTTCTTTGCGTAAATTAAATTTTGTGCGGGAAGTAGAGGTTTCATACCGAGATGATATCGATATGACTTTTAAAGATGCTATAAAGGATCGAATTGATCCTGATTTAAAAGCAGAAGAGGAAGAAGAGGTTTCCTTTGACGAATTCTTTAAAGATCTCGCCCAAGAAATCGTCCCAGAAGCAAAAGATAAGAAGTAGGTGGTATGATGCGAGTCATTGCAGGAAGTTATCGATCTCGTCCTTTAAAGGCGGTTCCCGGGAAAAACACACGGCCTACAACCGATAAAATAAAAGAATCGATGTTTAACCTTTTGGCTAATCGATTACCGATTGATGGCTATTGTTTGGATTTTTACGCGGGATCAGGAGCTTTGGCCATAGAGTCTGTTTCAAGAGGACTGGCAGGAGCTGTTATGTGCGAGAAAGATCGGCGAGCCGTTTTAACGATTAAAGAAAATATAAAGATGACAAAAGAAGAAGAAAAGTTTGTACTTCTAAGTGGCAAAAACCGGACAAAGTTATTAGATTGGGGTCTAAAAAACCAACGAGCCTTTGACCTTGTATTTCTTGATCCCCCTTACGCTGAAAATCAAGTTGAGCAAGACTTAGAGTGGTTAATCAAAAATGATTTTCTAAATCCGAGTTGCTTAATAGTTCTTGAGGCTGACGAAGTGCATTCCGTAAAAGAAATCCCTAATTTTCTTGAATTAAAAAATAAAAAATATGGGATTACAGTCATTCGAATATATCAATACCAAGGTGAGGAGAGCGAAGAGTATGAGTAAAAGGGTAGGTGTTTTTCCTGGTTCATTCGACCCCTTAACATATGGACACTTAGATTTGATTGAGCGATCCAGTCAATTGTTTGATGAAGTAATCGTATTAATTGCAGTGAATACCACAAAAAAGACCGTCTTTACAGTTGAGGAGCGAAAGCTTTTAATCGAAGAGGCTACAGCAGCATTTAAAAATGTAAAAATTGATTACTTAGAAGATGGCTTAATTGCTCATTACTATCAAAAAGTTAAGGCGATTTCCCTTATTCGGGGAGTACGCTCGGCACAAGATTTTGAATATGAAGCGAATATTGCGACTGTTAATCGAACCCAACTCCCAGGCCTTGAAACAGTTCTTTTATTTGCGAATGAAAATTATCGCTATTTAAGCTCCAGTTTAATCAAAGAAATCGCTTATTTTGGTGGAGATATTTCGCAAATGGTTCCTCCAAATGTTGCCCAAGCACTTGCTCAAAGGATAAAATAAAAAGAGATAACCAAAGCTTATTTTAAGACCCTCAGTATTTTGATGCTGGGGGTCTTAAAAGCGCCTTTAAGAAATTCTCCTTGTATTTAAGATTGTCAAGTGAGGAGGAAAGTCATGAAGTCTTATTTTGAAGAAAGTCAAAAAGCGTCTGTTTATGCAAAAATTAGAAATAAGCCATTTTTATTGATATTAGTTGCTTGTGTATGTGTTTTTATGATGCTAAATCAAAACAATTTATTAAGGGATACTGTTGATTTACAAGCAGAAGAGCATTCACTAGCATTGGAAATGACCAGTCAAGAAAATGAGACCACTGTATTAAAACAACTTTATGTAGATTTGAAGGGAGCGGTTATGAAACCAGGAGTTTATCAATTACAGCAAGGATCACGTTTAATTGATTTAATCGATAAGGCTGGAGGTTTTACTGAAGATGCGGCACAAGACAGCTTAAATTTAGCGTTACTGTTAGAAGATCAGATGATGGTTACAGTATATAGTCAGTCGGAATGGGATACCCTGATCATAAACGAGCAATCCGAGCAGAAAACATCGGCCTTAAACCAGGAGTTAATGTTGGTAGGATCTTCTAATAAAGAGGAGACGCAAACACTCATTAATATTAATACAGCAGATCAAGCAGAATTAGAAACTTTGCCACAAATCGGTCCTTCTAAAGCTCAAAAAATCATTCAGTATCGCCAGGACCATGGTTCTTTTCAAGCCACTGAAGATATTTTACAAGTTTCAGGCATCGGTCCAAAAACCTTTGAAGGATTAAAAGACCTTATTACAGTAGGGCTTCAGCAATGAATAAATTGACAAGTTGTCGTTATCACTGGACTTTAATTGCTATGCTAATTAGTTTGTTTTTATTGTTTCTTATACATTCCACCTTGTCTTTCTTCATTCTATTTTGTTTAAGCCTTATACGAATTATTAAGTGTGATAATAAGGCCGTAATCATTTTAGCTGTCTTTTTTTTATTGTTAGTGTTCGTAAGGCATCGGTTTTTAGAAAACAAGTTACAAGAACAACTTTCTATGCTTAATGACCAAGAAAAAATTGAAGCCACTATAACTATCAATCCAAACCAAATCCAACAAAGTGAAAATGCTTTTTATGGTGAAGTCTTCTTAATTATCGAAAATGATACAACTTTCCCTGTGACAGTGACCTATTGGAATGAGGAAGCTTTGCAAGAAAATTTACCTGACTTAACCCTTAGCTCCTATCGTTTAGAAATAGAAGGCGAAATTAAGCAAGTAGAGCCTAATCGCAATTTTGATCTTTTTAACTATCAAAGTTACTTAAAAAGAAAAGGCATAGCTTGGGGGGTGGAGGTAAAGAAAATTAAAAAAATTTCATTGAATCAATCTAATTTAATCAACCATCCCTTAGTATTACTTGCTAATGTTAGAGCAAGGTTAACACATTATATAAGAAAATGTGGTCAGATTCCTTTAGTTAGTATTCATAATAAATTACTCTACAATTTAAATTCCACAGTTTATCAAGATTATAAACAGGCCTTTATGACTTTAGGAATTTTACACTTTTTCTCAATCTCAGGTTTTCATGTCAACTATCTCCGAAGAGTTCTCAATGCTATCTTATTAAGAATAGGTATTTCTCCTCTAGTAAGTAAAAAAATCAATTTTATACTTTTAACCTTTTTTGCATGGTTAGTAGCTTGGCCTATAGGTGTTATCCGTTCTATGTCGGTTATTATAATTAATGATTTACGCAAAAGGTTTGATTGGCCACTTTCTTCTTTAGATGTTTTGTCAGTAATTTATATAACCCTCCTAATTATTAATCCCTTCAATATAAAAAGTTTAGCCTTTCTTTTATCATTCATAATGTCGTATCTGATTTATTTTTATCAAGGAAGTATAGTCGATAGCCTTTCAACTACTTGGCAAGAAAAAAGTGAACTAACTTTATTTTGTTTCTTATTTTCATGGCCCCTTTTACTCTCAAGTACTTATACCATTAATTTTTTACAACTAGCAGTCGTGCTTTTATTTACGCCTATATTCGAAAGATGGATTTTGCCAAGCATGTTCTCTTTTTCAATTTTATTATATGTTAGTCAGTACTATCCAGCTTTATTAAAGTTCATTACTTATCTATCTAATGTCTTCCAAAGAATGTGGGAATTCCTTTCGCTTCATTCTGTTATAGAAAGCGGGACAATCTTATTAGGAAACGGAAACTTTTTCTTACCAATCTTTTTACTTGGTATAGCTATTATTTGGTTTTATTATTTAAAAAGCAACCCAAAATTAGCTTGGCAATCTTTAATTATCGGTTATTCAATCGGAATATTATTTTATCCTTATCTTGATCCACGTGAGCGAATCATCGTTTTAGATGTAGGGCAAGGAGATGCTTTACTCTATAAAAAGGCTTTTTCAAAAGAGGCTTGGTTAGTTGATACCGGAGGGAAGATGGCTAGCTACCAGGAGAAAAATAAATTGGATGCTCAATTTGCTTTAAAAAATGTCATTCCAGCTTTAAAATCACAAGGAATTGCTAGTTTGGAAGGCGTCATTATCACTCATCCAGATATCGACCACCTTGGTAATTTGATAACACTTATCCAAGAGATTGAAATAAAACATCTGTATTATTCAAAATTCACTAAAGAGTCAGCAATATGGCAAACCATGGCAAATAAAATTCCTAATCAGACCCAGCATCACATCTTAAATCCGGGAACTAAGGTGAGGGTAGGAGGCAATCAAATTGAGATAATTTGTTTGGATATGCCTGCGAGTCTTAAAGATGATTTTAGTAATGCTTCTTCGCTAATCACTTCTTTTGTAATAGACGATAAAAAATTTCTTAATATGGCAGATCTACCAATTGAGCTAGAAAAATCTTTGTTACAAGTTTTTTCAAGTGAAAAAGTAGACGTTTTAAAAATTGGTCATCATGGTAGTAAAACTTCTACTAGTGAAGATCTATTAGACCAACTGCAACCAGAATTAGCGCTCATATCATCTGGGAAGGACAATCCTTATAATCATCCTCATAGTGAAACAATTGAAAAATTAGAAAAAAGACACCTTAATTATTTAGATACACAAGATGTCGGTGCTATCGAAATTTCATACTTACCTTTTTATGGCTGGTCAATTAGAACAGCAATAAACAAGGAGAACTTAAATATACAGATTAGAAATACACATTTACTATATTAGCGATATATGATATATTTTAAAAAATTGAAGTAAAGGGAGGTTTGTGATGAACATAATAGTCTTTATCTATGCATCTATAGTGTTTATAACTGGCATTTTAGGAATAAAAAATGGGCTCAATATTTCAAAGATAACGTTGACTGTTATTGATTTGCTATTTCTTTTGACCCTAATGAATTTATGGTCAAGCTTGAAACCTTTAGACATTGCTATTTCTATCTTGTTACTAGCCCTTTCCATTACGCTCTATCGCGATCGATTGGTAAGTAGTCGACAAGCTAATATAAGTCATCATCTTTTGCGTTTAATCATCCATTTTATTCTAATATACTTTTTATTTAACTAAAAATTGACAGATAATTCTTCTTTCGTTACATTGGAAGCAATATAAAGGAGGAATTCTATTGGAAAAAATACCAAGTTTTACCATCAATCATTTAATCTTAAAACCCGGTATCTACTTGTCTCGAACAGATGAGATTGGTGGAAGAAAACTACATACTTATGACTTACGTTTCACAGCACCAAATGTTGAACCCGTAATGAATACAGCAGAAATACATACAATTGAGCATTTAGCAGCAACTTTTTTACGTAATCACGAAAAATATAAAAAGGAAGTCATTTATTTTGGACCAATGGGCTGTCGTACGGGCTTCTATTTAATTTTAACGGACGCCTTAGAAGGGCTAGAAGTTTTGAATTTAATTAAAGAAACCTTTAAATTCACAGCAGACTTTGAAGGGGAGATACCTGGTGCTACTGCCAGAGATTGTGGAAATTATCTCGATCAAAACCTACCAATGGCTAAATATCAAGCAAAGCGATATGTAAAAAATCTTGAAAAAGTGACTGATTTAAGCTTTACTTATCCCGAATAGTTTTTCAAAAATAAATGCAGGTTTATAATGGAGTTTAAAATGAAACTTCAACAAACCTGCTATTTATTTGACTGTGTAGTGATATAATTAATCAGTAATTAATTGGTCTCTTTCAAAGTCGAATTCAACTGCTGGATATTGAATGGTTTGGTGAAACAGCTCTTATAGCTTTTCGCATCCAAATCACATCAATAAAGCGTTCAGCTTTGCGCACTAATTTTGGGAAAGTAAGCATAGGTTTAAAGCCTTCTTTTTCATGAAAGCTTAGAGAGCGATAATTATCAGCGACAATGGTAGAAATGATGTATTCGATACTAGTTTGAGAGAGCATCAACACTATCACCGTATAAAGTTCATGACCGCCCCCCTTTACTGGACAACCTTCAGCTGTCTAGATTGAAAGTAAAGTAGCCTGAGGCAAAAAGGCTTTATAAAAACCACTAAGGTAAGCAAAGCCAATCACTTCATTTCCATGTTGAAAGCCTAATTTACCATCGGTTTTATAGACAGTTAGTCGTCGACTAATTGAGCGACGTGTTAAACCGAGCTCCACCTGGGCTCTGGCTTTTGATTTTCGGCCCTGTGCAACCGATTGAATGACGGCATATATTCTTTGTTCGAACATTATTAAATAAACTCCCATCTAATCCCCCTGAAGGAAGTATAACTCAGAAGTGGGACATTTTGATTTGTGTTCTCTTGAGACATTATCATTTACGTTTAACACATTTTTTTAGATTTTTATTGGAATGGATTGACTAATTTTAATAGATAAGATATAATTATTTCGCTTTCGAGATTAAAAATTTTAAGATAAGAAGGTGAGAGTAGATGTTAGATCGAGATACAGAAGTTTTAAAAACATATATTGGTATGATGAGAGCACATGCCTACTTTGAGAAATTGGTGAAAAAAGATGCGAATCATTCAGATATGAATGTAACGGAGTTTGCTGTATTAGAATTATTATATAATCGTGGCCCTCAACCAATTCAACAAATTGGGAATCGAATTTTAATTGCTTCCTCTTCAACCACTTACGTGATTGATAAGTTGTGTAATAAGGGTTATGTGGAACGAAAGCCAGATTTAAATGACCGTCGTGTAACTTTTGCTGAAATTACAGCAGAAGGTACTAAGTTGATGGATGAGATTTATCCTGAGCACCGTAAACATTTGTTAGAAGTTTTTGAAGAATTCACTACAGATGAAGTGCTCGAAATGAAACGCTTATTACAAAAGTTAACTCGCTATGAATAGCCTGCTTGATCCCCTAACTCTTTTAGTGAGTTAGGGACTTTTTTGTTAAATGTAGCTTGTATTAGGATAGTCTTGCTTTTAACTTTAATTCTTTCTATGATAAACTAAAAAGGCAAATCGGATTTAGAAAGGACAAATTATTGATGAAATTCTCGGCTTTAATTCTTTTATTATTTTGTTTATCCGCTTGTCAAAAGGCGCCTTTAAACGAAGAAACAGAATCAAAACAAGTACAGCTTGATGAATTAGAAATACTAGAGAGTACTTACGATGAAGATTCCACTAAAGAAAGTTCTTTAAAAAAGGATGGTACTCGTCAAGCTTGGACAGATTATTCTAACTATGCGGAAGTCGATGAGGATGGCTATGCCTACTATATGCAAGAAAACCCTGATATTTCTTCGGAAATATTTCCTTTATACGATAGTAGTGATCATAAAGTTCTTTTATTTACCTTTGATGATGCGCCTCAAAGACCGAATTCCTATGCACTTGAAATTGCCCAACAATTAAAAGCTAAGGATGTAAATGCTATTTTCTTAGTGAATGGTATGTTCTTAACAGAGGAAAAGGGGAGAAAGATTACCAAGCAAATTTATGATATGGGATTCGAAATCGGTAATCATACTCAGCATCATCCTAACTTAAAAGAAATGACCTACGACCAGCAGTATCAAGAAATTAAACAAACAAGTGATTTGGTTGAAGAAATTACAGGAGAAAAACCAAGATGGTTCCGCCCGCCTTTTGGTTTGTTTAACATGGATACCTATCAGATATGCCAAGAACTAGAAATGCAATTAATGACTTGGAATTTTGGATATGATTGGATGGATGAGTATTTAGAAAGTGAAGCTTTATTAGAAGTGTCTTTAAATAATGATTATTTAAGGGCAGGAGCAAACATTCTTATGCATGATCGTCCATGGACTAATGGTGCTATCTCGAGGATGGTAGACGGTTATCGTGAGCAAGGTTACCATATAGTTGATCCTTTATTAATTCGTAAACCAAATTTTGAAAAAGAAAGCTAGGCGAATCGAGTGAAAAAATATTTTCCTCTATCTTTTTATTTTAAACTCTTATTTATAATACTTGGACTAAGCACCATCTATCACTTTCATGAAGAAATGATCGATCAAGCTTTGTCTCAAGAAGGTTTATCCACTTATCAAAGACTCAGTAAAATATCTAAGGAACTGATTGGAATTGAAAAAGTTCCAGATGAAGACTCTCCCGATATAATTAATCAGATTCAGTCGTACCCAGGGAATAAAAAACCCATCCAGTATCCACAAGCAGTTTTAGCACATCCTCGATTTATCAAAGGCCAGCAAATGGCAGACTCTTTTAATAATCAGTTAGATATAAGTCAGCTAAACAGGTCATTTATAGAAGCAATTAACAGAGTTTATTTCCCACAACAAACAGTCTATCTAGCACCATATTTGTCAAATGGGAATCTACTTAGACTCGATGAGTTAGACAATTATGTATATTTAGATTCTAAAACTAAAGAGGGACTAAATTTCCGCGAGCGTTTTTACGAGATTGAAAATAATCAATATCGGATTGGCGAAAACTTATATGAGGTTTTTATTTCGTCTGATGATATTCATTTAGATACTTGGTCTAAAGATGAAGCAGTATTCGCTCAATATTTAGCCAAAGCTTTTTTCGAACAAAATGAAGATTTTTCTGACATGCGGTCGGTATTTATATCTGCTAAAGCTTCAGCCAGTGATTTTCGTCTAGATGATTCGTCCTATGTGCGGATTGTTGTGGTATTAAACTTTGACACACAGAAACTTTAAATAGGGAGGATAATATGAAAAGTAACAATTACCTTAGATGGTCTCTTGCATTAGCAAGTATTTCTCTAGCTTCTCAATTACATCAAAATTTTAAGCATCCACTTCCTAAGATTAGTCATGCTGAAAGATTGCTTGAATTAGCTGAAATTGAAAATTCCATGGATTGGTTGCAAGAAGAAGAATATGAGAAGAATTGGGATGAAAAACTAAGCCCATTTATCGATAATTTAAGACAAGAGGGATCAATTAACCAAGGGGCTTATCACTTAGCTTATGACTTCTATGCTTTAGAAACAGCCAAAGCAACTTGCCTTATTGTCCATGGTTTTAATGAATTTAAAGAAAAATATCGAGAATTAGTATATTATTTATTACAATCAGGAATTCAAGTACTGACTTATGATGCACGAGGACATGGGGAATCTAAATTATCACCTAACCAAACCCAAATTGATATTATAGATTTTAACGTTTATATCAATGATTTAAAATGCCTAGTAAAAAGGGTTAAAGAACTGGGTGGAGAAGAACAGCCTCTCTTTATATTTGGACACTCAATGGGTGGGGCTGTCAGTTCTCGCTTTGCTCAATTATGGCCAGATTTAGTAGATGGTCTTATTTTATCCTCCCCAATGCTTGCGATTGATACTAAGGGAATGCCAATGGAATTGGCGCATATGAGCGCTAGCTTGATGCAAAAAGTCGGCCGGGGTAAGAATTATTTACCTGAAGATTCAAATGGAGGAATAGATGACCATTTAGTTTTCAGAACACCCAATCAGCTGTCCAATTCTGAAGTAAGAGGGCGCTTCTTTTTTGAACTCAATAAAAAACTTCATCTTTATCCTACCAAGTCAGGCTCTATTAACTGGTTGAAGGCATCTTTAGATGCTTTGCAAACTATCCATCAAGAAAAAGAAATCAAGAAAATGACTTTTCCAAGTCTCATCTTCCGAGCAGCTAGTGATAAGATTGTAAAAAAAGAGGGTATCTTCCATTTTTATAATTGTCTTCCAAATTCATTAAACTTCCTTGTACCTTCAAGTGAGCACGAGATTCTTTTAGGACATGATGATCAAGTGAGAAAGATAGTGAGTCAAATCCTTCACTTTATTAATAAAAATATATAGTAAACAAAGAAGGCTGCCTTAAGGGATGTTTAAGGCAGCCTTCTTTGTTTGAATTATTTGGTTTGGTAGCCAACAATTAGACCATTTCTTTGAGCATAGAAAGTGCATAAGCCAGAAGAAGGTAAAATATTAATTTCTGCATGTGGAAATTCTGCAAGAATCATTGACTGAAGTTCTTGGCTCGCTTCCGGGTTTAGGACATGGTTAATAAATATTTTCCCTCCATTAAATCCCTTGCTTTTTATTTCTGCCCAAAGTTTTTTCATTGCTTTTTGATGGCCTCTAGCTTTTTGAGCAAGTTCAATTGTACCCTCAGAACTTCTTTTTCCGATTAAACGTATATTTAGTAATCCAATCATGTTTCCAACAATTTTAGATATTCGGCCATTTTTTACTAGATTATCAACAGATTCTAACAAAAAATTGACATTTGTATTTAAATGTTCTTTTTCAATTCTTGCCACTACCGAATCAAAATCAGTCTCTTCTTTAATGATACTTGCAGCAAGAGTAATAAGTAGGTCGATTTCAGCTCCAGCCGATCGACTGTCGATGATTTTAATATTAGCATCAGGACTTTTCTCTAAGGCTAACTCTCTTCCTAAACAAGCAGCATTGTAAGAGCCTGAAACACCTGAAGATAAAGTGAAACATAAAACATTTTGATTGGACTCAAATGTTTGTGCATAACTTTCAGGGCTTGGACAAGCAGTTCCAGTCTGTTGGCCACTTTCCATTTTATTAACTAGAGTTTGGGTATCCATTTGATTGTTATCTTTATATGTATGCTCATCGATATTCAGTATTAAAGAAACAACTTCAAACTCTATTTCCTCGTTGATATCTTTGACAGAACGAATACTCGCGCCAGAGTCAGTTACTATTTTCCACTGCATAATATTTCCCCCAATTATGGTCAATTAATTATCAGTAGTATAACTAATTTCAGAATCAGTTTCAATTTATTGAAAGTTTAATTTTAACACTTGCTAAAAACAGCATATTATCGGTAAAATAGGAGTTGACATACATTTCATGTGAGGAGGAAAGATTATGTTAGGAGATCTACATCGGTCCAATTTAATCGTCTTAGTTCAAATAGTTTTTTCGATTGTAGGATTAGGCTTTGCCTATATAGGGGCAATTGAGTATGGTTTAATATCTATGATGATAGGAGCCATTCTTAATGAGTATTCAATTGATATTTCTGAGCAATTTGACCAAACAGATGCACAACTAGCTTTTTCCACAGAGTTAGAGGTTATAGCTGATTTTCTATCCTTTGGTTTGATTCCAATTGGATTATTATTAACAGCTACTCAAGGTGGAATATTAGGTATGATTACTATTGCAGTCTACTTAACTGCTGTAGCCATTCGTTTAGCACATTTTAACCGTCCCTTGGAATTTCAAGCTTATCAAATAGATGAAGAGAATTTCTATTTGGGTCTTCCCTTAATTTCAGTAGCTATTGTCTTACCGATACTTTATTTACTTAGTTATCTTATACCAGCAACTGTCTTTTCAGTGCTTATCATGGTTGTTATGATAGTCTTAGCTGCCGGTTATGTGATTGCAAAACCAATTCCGCGTCTAAAAAAAGAATGGATGACTTACCTTATATTTGGTGTAATATTCTTAATTGTCGCTTATATACTTTTAGGTATTTTTAAATAGTCCATTTAAAACCTCCTTTTGTTATTAAGAGGAGGTCTTTTTATAACGAGTTAAAAATGTAACTGCAGAAGGATAGTTAATTAAATTGCATGTTTTATCTATTAATAAAATAGCATTGATAGCTGAAAAAGCGATATATCAGAGTAGTTTATATCAATACCAAAGAAAGCGTATTGAGCAAAGCGGTAGCTATTAAGATTTCTTTCCGAATAAATGAATCATCAAAAGTTTACATTAGCAAGTAGGGGACTCTTTGGCAATGGATTTGGAGGTATATTTTTTGCTACAATGTTCTTTAAAGGTGTTTCTATGAACGATGGATTAATCGATGGCTAATAGATTATGAAATGCTAGACAATGAACAAATGTATTGTCTAGCCAGTCTAGATGACTGTGTCTATCTTCCTTTTTACCGTTTATAATGAAATACGATAAACTAACGATTATTTTTCTTAATTTTAAGACATATTATCAGTGATTATTTTCAGGGAGAATTCCCTTTAGAACAGGAGTAAATTATGACAGATTCAACAAAAGAGTTAAAAATTAACAAACAAATAGATCGACTATTGGATGACCTAACGGGCGATGAATTAAATGAAGATGTTATTAAAAACATTAAATTTTTAAATGACAGTTCCTTAATGATTGAAGACGAAGAATACGATTTGATTATTAATCATCAAGAAGCTTTTGACTTTGAAGCCTTCTATAATCGCTATCAAGACCTCTTCGCTAAGTATGATTATATTGTTGGTGATTGGGCTTTTAATCAGCTTCGCTTAAGAGGGTTTTATCAAATCGGAACACCCAAAGTGGCTTTCGATCAACGTATTGAAACGTTAGAGGATTATATCAATGAATATTGTAATTTTGGCGCCAAGTATTTTGTTATTGGAAAAAAAAGCTCTATCGCTGAATATCCTCATTTATTAGATCGATTGAGGGCGGGCAAGATAAATAACATTCAAAGTAAGACACTTTATCCAAGAACTTCAAATAAAAACACACGGGGACGTAGCTATCAAAAAAGAACGAATCGAAAAATTCAAAATCTCGGCCATCGTTCTAAGACTGTTACACCTAAAATTAAGAGAAGAAATGAAAAAAGCCACTCACTAAGTAAATCTGAAAGTAAAAACAATTTGACTGTCGGGTCTAATAAGATGAATAAGCCGACAAACAGAATCAATCATAAGAAGGATTTCGTTATAAAAAAACGCCCCAACTAGCCTTTATTAGAAAGCGAGGATCCATAGTTTGACTGACCACATTAAAAATTTTGCCAGAGTTTGCTTATTTTGCCTAGCATCCTTAACTGGGGCAATCTCATTGACCGTTTTTCTATCGCCAGTTATTTATAGAATCTTTAATCAATATTTTAAATTGCATGAAACAGTTGGATTAACGAGTGAGCAATTAAATCAAAATTATCAAACAATTGTTGATTTCTTAACCCATCCGATGGAAAGTCAAATGCTATTGCCTGATTTTGCCTCTTCTGACGGAGGGATTCAGCATTTTGCTGAAGTTAAAGTTTTAATCCAGCTAACCATGATGGCAGCTTTGTTTTTAATTTTTGTTTTAGCGATTGTTTTGATAAATATTCGCAAGCAGAGGAGACGTAATCCCTATCTTAAGATATATATGATGCTAAGTTACATGTTGCCAATTGGTTTATTATTTCTAGCAGTTATCGCTTTTGATAAAATCTTTATTCTTTTTCACCAAATTTTCTTTAAAAATGATTTATGGCTGTTTGATCCTTTAACAGATCCTGTCATTAATGTGCTTCCAGATAGTTACTTCTTTCTATTACTAATTGTTGTCGTTATGCTATATGAATTATTGTTAGGAATTATTTATTTGTTTATTAAAAAGAAAATATAAAAAAGATAAGCTCAGCTGCTGAGCTTATCTTTTTTAGCTTATAAATGACTTGGTTTTTTTGGAGGAACGGAAATTTCATCAGTTTGTGGTTGTGCGTGCGCAATTCGGCTTGCAGCGGCAGCGGCTAAGGCACCCACGATGTCATCAATAAATGTATTGCACCGCTGATCTTTTTCATCATTTAGTTTACCAATAATGCCCGGTTTAAGCTTATCTAAATAACCGAAATTAGTAAGACCGATTGATCCATAAACATTGACGATTGATAGAGTCAGAATTTCATCTATTCCATAGAGGCTCTCATCACGCATTAATAAGTCACATAGAAGTGGAGACAAAAGTCCTTTTTCAGCAGCAATATCTAATTCAATTCCAGTTATAATAGCATTTTGAACTTCTCGTTTTTGCATCACAGCATGTAAATTATCAATGCAGTCTTGCATAGTTAAAGTCTCAACATAAGTATTTTGTAAATCGTAGACGATTTTAGCGATTTCTTCGATGCTAACACCTCTTTCAGCTAGCAATTCATAGGATCTGGATTCTAGGTGTTTTAAGTGAATATAATCTTTAGTCATTGAACTCTCCTTCAAAAATAGTTGATGAATGTAAGGGCGACGGTCGATAATTAGGATCGATGAAGTGTAAGGCTTGATTAACAGCTAATAAGGCTTCACCAAATCCAGCTGCAATGATCTTTACCTTACCAGGATAGTCAGCAATATCCCCAACAGCGAAAACACCAGGCAAATTAGTTTCCATTAATGATGAAACTTTGATTTGGTTGCGAGAAAGCTTGAGTCCCCAATCTTTTATATGGCCTAAAGAATTAGAAAAGCCATAATTGACAATTAATTGATCGAGGCAAAGTTCTACTATTTTTTTTGATTTCACCTGCTGAAGCTTGAGTGATTCGAGCTGGTGATTTTTACCCTCTAAGGTTAAAATTTTATAGGGGGTTAGAATTTTAACAGACGAGGCATGTAATTTGGATACTGAGCTTTCTAAAGCTCGAAAGTTTTCACGTCGGTGTATTAAATAGACTTCTTTAGCAATTGGTTCTAGGGTGAGTGCCCAATCAACTGCAGAGTCTCCTCCTCCACATACTGCTATCCTCTGATGCTTAAAATGTTCAGGTTTTTTAACAATATAATGTAAGGAATGATTTTCGAAATGATTCGCATTATCCATTCCAAGCTTTCGGGGTTGAAAAGCTCCATTACCTGCTGCAATGATAACGGTCTTTGAGTAATAAATTTCTTTACTAGTTTGAATTGTATAGATGCCATCTTCTCTGGGAGAGAGATTTAAGACTTCTTCTCCCAAAGAAATATCTGGTTTAAAATGATTGACCTGTTCAAATAGTTTTTGACTCAAAATATTCCCCTTAATCGAAGGATAGGCAGGAATATCGAAAATCAACTTTTCACCATAAAGATGATTTGGTTGCCCCCCCACCTCCTCAAGTGACTCAATAATTTTTACTTTTGCGTTTCGCATATGAGCGAAGAAAGCGGTATAAAGGCCTACAGGGCCTGCACCGATAATTGTTATATCATAAATATTTTCCATAATTTCTGCCTTTCTAATAAAAAAACGCAAGGAATACTAAGCGCATGACTACTGCCACAAATCCGCCTGTAATAATACCTGCAAATACTTCTGTTGGTTTATGTCCAAGGTATTTAGTAACTATAAGGTCTTGATAATTATCAATAATTTCAGTTTCAAATTCAGAGTCTTCTAGTTTTTCTTTAATTGATTGAACATTTATATCCTCATAATTTGATTGAGAGAGACGTTTAACGATAGCATCAATTACAAGGCCTTGTTCACCACTTTGACGTCTGACCCCCATAGAATCGAACATGATAATAACACCGAATACAGTTGCTATGGCTACGTGTGCTGAAGCAAAACCGTATTCAAATATAAGACTGGCAATTAAACTTGCGACGGCAGCCGAATGCGATGAGGGCATGCCACCAGTAGAAGTGATTATATCTAATTTAGGACTTCGCTTTGAATAATAGGCAATTGGATATTTAATCATTTGCGCGAAAAAAATGGCGGTAAAAGCAGCAATTAATGGGTAATTCATAGCATCCTTATCCTTCTTTTTATTTTTAACACTAACTATCTTAACAAAAATAAGACCCTTTAACTATAAATTTAGTTTTTTTTCGAGTAAAATGATAGAGAAAATAGATATAAGGAGCGATAAAATGAATAATTTTCCACAATTAAAGACAGAGGAAATACAAAGTCAAGTTGTTTTACATACTAATAAGGGTGACATTGAATTAGCATTATTTAAAGAACAAGCACCCAGGACAGTCGAAAACTTCATTACTTTAGCTGAAGAAGGCTACTATGATGGCGTGATTTTCCATAGAGTTATTAAAGATTTTATGATCCAAGGAGGAGACCCAACAGGAACAGGCATGGGTGGTGAAAGCAAATGGGGAGAAAGTTTTGAAGATGAATTTTCAATGCATCTTTTTAACTTTTATGGAGCTCTTTCAATGGCTAATGCAGGACCAAATACAAATGGCAGTCAATTTTTTATTGTAACTGCACCAAATGTACCGGCTGATATGCTCCAACAGTTAAAAGACTTAGGGTTCCCTGATGAAGTTGTGAAGGCTTATGAAGAAAAAGGAGGAACCCCTTGGTTGGATCAACGCCATACTGTCTTTGGTCAAGTCGTTGGAGGTATGGAGAATGTTTTAGCTATCCAAAATGTTACAACAGGGCCTCAAGACAAACCGGTTGAAGATGTGATGATTGAATCCGTTACCGTTTCTAAATAAGTGAGAAAGCACGGTAATCGATATGAAGTTTAAAATAGGAGATATTATTGAAGGAGAAGTAACCGGTATCCAGAACTATGGTATTTTTATAAAGCTTTCTGATGAAGAACAGGGTCTAGTGCATATTTCCGAATGTAAACATGGATATGTAGGGGCTTTAGATGAATTCATTAATATTGGAGAAAAAGTTAAAGTAGTTGTAATTGATATTGATGAATACAGTAAGAAAATTTCTTTATCCATGCGAGCACTAGATAAAATTAACACCCCATTGTTTCCTGTTAGAAATCGAAGAAAAAAAAGACGGAATTTACCAGACATAGGATTTAAGACCATAGCAGATAAGATGCCACAATGGATTGATCAAGCAATGCATTCTATTGAAGAAAATGAGTTTAATACCAAGATAGAAGTTTAGGAGGTTTATAAATGGAAACAATTAGCTTTGATTATTCGAAGGCTTTGAACTTTTTTCAAGAAAAAGAAATGGAGCACTTAAGTGGGTTCGCAGAATCCTCTTTACGTGAACTTAAAGAAAAAACAGGGGCAGGTTCTGAATTTACGGATTGGATTGATTGGCCACTTGATTTCCCCCAATCCGAAATAGAGCGAATTAAAGGAGTAGCTCAAAAAATTCAAAAGAACTCGGAAGTATTAGTAGTAATCGGCATAGGCGGATCCTATTTAGGAGCTAAAGCAGCCATAGATTTTTTAAACCATACTTTTTATAATATGATGGCTCCAAGCAAAAGTTTGCCTCAAATACTTTTTGCTGGTAACAACATATCATCCACTTACTTGAATGATTTAATAGAAGTAATTGGAGAGCGTGATTTCTCTATTAATATCATCTCTAAATCAGGAACAACTACGGAACCAGCAATTGCTTTTCGGGTTTTAAAAGAAAAACTAATCAAAAAATATGGAAAAAAAGAAGCTTATCAAAGAATTTATGCGACAACCGATCAAGCTAAAGGAGCATTAAAAAAAGAAGCCCAACAAAATAATTATGAGTCTTTTGTAATCCCAGATGGTATCGGTGGGCGCTTCTCAGTTTTAACACCAGTGGGCTTGCTTCCGATTGCTGTAAGTGGTGCAAGCATAGAAAGGCTGATTGAAGGGGCAAAAATTGCTAGAGAGCTTTATCTAAATGAGGATTTAGCAAAAAATCAAGCCATGCAGTATGCTGTTATAAGAAATATTTTCTATCGCAAAGGAAAGGTCAATGAATTGTTAATCAACTATGAACCAGCTTTACAAGCTTTCGGTGAATGGTGGAAACAGTTATTTGGCGAGTCTGAAGGAAAAGATCATAAAGGAATTTTCCCATGTTCAGCTAACTTTTCAACAGACCTACATTCAATTGGTCAAATTATTCAAGATGGCCAACGAAATATATTTGAGACGGTATTAAACTTCCAAAAAGTTAGGAAAGATTTAACAATCCCTCAATTAGAAGAAGACGTTGACGGTCTTTCATATTTAGAGGGAGAAAAAATGTCAACTGTTAACCAAATGGCTTATCAAGGAACTATGATTGCCCATACGGACGGAGAGGTACCTAATCTTATTATTAACATTCCAGCAATGAATGAAGAAAGCCTCGGTCAAATGATTTATTTCTTTGAAATGGCAGTCGCTATTTCTGGATACCTTAATGGTGTCAACCCATTTGATCAGCCGGGAGTCGAAGCCTATAAACGTAATATGTTTGCCTTACTTGGTAAAGATGGTTATGAAGAATTAACAAAGGAACTTAGTCAAAGAATATAGAATTATCAATCGATAATAAAAGTTAAAACATTTGAGATGGTCGGACTATAGATCGTCTCAAATGATTTTTATTCATCAGAGGTTATTGATAGAATTGAAGAACAAAAAAGAATTCACAAAAAATTTATAAAAAGTTAAAAAAGCTATTGACTTAAGCTAACAACCCATGCTATATTAATTCTTGTCGTCACGAACGAAGAGCAATGCATCTTGAGTTGCTAAAAATAAAAAACTTAGAAAAGTATTTGACATTAACAAACAACTCATGTTATATTATTTCTTGTCGTCACGAACGACCGAAACGAAAAAAGTTTAAAAAACTTTTCAAAAAGGTTTGACAAAAAATCTAAACCATGCTAGTATATAGAAGTTGTCACT
>NZ_JBNUPE010000013.1:0-58459 GCF_050409585.1 Facklamia sp. P9177 | reverse complement strand
TAAATCCACCCCTTTATTTAGTTCCCAAAACAATGGATATCGATGGTAAGACCTTAATTTATATCAGAGTACCAAGAGGCTCTCAAGTATGTAGGCATAATGGGCGAATTTGGGACAGGTCACATGAAGGAGATATCAACATCACAGACCAGTCAGAACAGGTTTACAAACTCTATGCTAGAAAGCAAGGGTCTTATTTTGTAAATAAGGTCTATCCCAAGATAGGTTTAGAGCATTTAGATGAAGAAGTCATAAACAAGGCTAGGACAAAAGCCCTAAGTCGTAATCAAAACCACCTATGGGATACCATGGATAATGAAGAACTCTTAAGAAGCACCAATTTAATCTTGCTTGACCCTGAAAGTAACCAAGAGGGGATTACTTTGGCAGGAATCCTTTTATTTGGGAAGGATTCTACTATTATGTCTGTTTTACCTCAACATAAGACAGATGCCATCTTTCGAGTTGTAAATAAAGACCGTTATGATGATCGAGATGTGGTGATAACCAACCTCATTGATTCCTATGATCGACTTTTAGCCTTTGGGCAAAAACATCTAAATGATTTATTTGTTCTAGATGGGACTTTAAATGTTAATGCAAGAGATATGATTTTAAGGGAGATAATATCCAACACCCTAGCCCATAGGGATTATTCTAGTGGCTTTCCAGCCAAGATGATTATAGATGATGAAAAAATCTTAGTTGAAAATAGTAATCTAGCCCATGGTTTAGGTATTTTGGATATAAAAAGATTTAAACCCTTTCCAAAAAACCCACCTATATCAAAAGTCTTTCGAGAAATTGGAATTGCTGATGAACTAGGCTCTGGTATGAGAAACACCTATAAATACGCAAAACTTTATTCAGGAGCCGAACCTGTTTTTGAAGAAGGAGATATTTTTAAAACCATCATTCCTCTTAAGGAAATTGCCACGAAAAAAGTGGGTGGGGAGACTGTCGTTCACGGTGACGCTCACGATGTCGTTCACGGTGACGCTCACGATGTCGTTCACGGTGACGCTCACGATGTCGTTCAGTCCAAGGAAGATTTAATAGACTTTATTATAGATAAGATAAGAGCTAACAATAAGATAACAAGAAAAGAAATAGCTGAACAAGCTGGTGTAAGTGAAAAAACTATTGAAAGACGAATTAAAGAAATAGAAAACCTAAGATATATTGGAAGTGGTAATAATGGATATTGGGAATTAGACGAATAAAAACTATTAAGAAAATTCTAGAGTTGTCAAACATATGTTACACAAGGTGCTTCTAAAATGGGCATGCTTATGTCTTAGCGTCTAACAAAAATAAACATTAAAAAAATTAAGTCTTGAAAGTTTCGCTTTTTCGACTGCGTTGGGCAAGAGCGTTGACATCAAGCTGTCTGGCTGTAGCCCAATGGTAACTTTCGCCACTGAGGATTAAATCTGTTTTGCGCAAATCTTCAATTGATTGACACGATAGGAGGAGTAAGGTTCGTTTAAGGGCTGAGGCCCAATCACCTACCCAATCAACGGTCGCATCAACACCTAATTGGTCCACCGAATGCAGAAATTTGCCTGCAATCCCACAACTTTTAGCGCCCAAAGCTAAAGCTTTGACGATGTCTAAAAAGTCGCGGATACCACCCGAAGCTAAAATGTTGATTTGATCTTGAAAATTCAGCGATTCTAGCAAAGCTTCTACACTGGTTTGCCCCCAGTTGGTCAAGCTTGAAAAGTCTAGCTGGTCATTGCGCTGATTTTCAATCTGAATAAAGTTGGTGCCACCACGTCCACCTAGGTCCACCGTTTGGACCCCTAATTCCTTTAGTTCTTGAAGGGTCTCTTGACTCATACCAAAGCCAACTTCTTTAACAATAACAGGCAACCCTAGGTCATCAACGATTTTTTGAATGTTTTCTTTCCAGTTTGAAAAATCACGATCCCCCTCTGGCATTACAACCTCTTGAGCGGTATTTAAATGAATCTGTAAGGCATCGGCTTGAACTAAGTCGACGGCTCTTTTGGCATTTTCCAGATCATGATGGGCTCCCAGGTTGGCTAAGATAAAGCCTTGGGGATTCATTTGACGAATAATGGTAAAGGAATCAGCCACTTGAGGGTCTTTAAGGGCAGCTGAAATAGAGCCGACCGCCATGGTTAAACCAGTACTTGCAGCAACTTGGGCTAAATGCTGATTGTAACTTTTTGTTTTAGGACTGCCACCTGTCATAGCATTTATATAAAAAGGTAAAGAATGTTTTTTACCTGCCCATTGAGTGGATAAATCAATTTGATGGATATGAAGACGACCCAGTGAATGGTGGACAAAACGGACGTCATCAAAGGAATTATTTTTTCTAGTCTTTTGTTGGTCTAAAGCATAACGCAGGTGGTCATCTTTACGATTGGTCGATAAAGAAGAAGTCATTATCTATTCAATCCTTTCTGAGCTTGATTGTGGGGCCACTTGAAGATTTAGGGGCACAATTCCTTGAACTTTCCATTGCTTGAGAATGCTCTCCTTGGTATTTATATCATAACCTAAGGCAATACCGCAATCTCCACCACCAGCCCCTGAACTCTTGCTAGCATAGCCATGTTGATTACCAATTTCAATCAGCTGATTTAAAGCAGCCGTTTCAATGGATAGGTTATAAGCCTTACCTAAGCCAAGTAGTAAGTTACGGTAATTACTGATGGCTTGTTGGATCAGGTCTGCTTGATTATTAATTAGTCCATCTTTTAATTGACGAACGACTGCAGGGGCTTGATCTATAAAGGCTTGGAAAGCTTGTGGCTGAGCAGATATTTGGTCTTTTAATTGTTTGACCAAATTGTCGGTAGAAGCCGTATGCTGAGTCCAGCCAATCAGGACTTGCAAGTCTTTAGAAACGGCTAAGTTTTCAATTATTAAATCTGGCCATTCTTGCTTTAATAAAGCCGTAATCGAAGGAGCGTTAGCGATCATTTCTTTTAAAAGCTTGCGATCAGGTGCCATATAATAGGTCCAACCACCAAAAGCGTTAGCAGCGATATCGCCAAAGCTACCAGAAGCTCCTAGACGCAGTTGACTGATAACGGCTAGGCGGTAGAGCCTCTCAGCTGAAAGCTTGATTTTGTGAAAGTTAAGTATAGCTTGGATGGTACCGACTGTTACGGCACCGCTAGAGCCTAGACCGTATTTTTTACCCGAGTCACTTAATAGTTGTGATCGAATGTGTAAATGAAAGTTTCGACTATTAAAGTTCGATTCTTGTAAGAAGGTGTGGGTCACCTTAGCTGCTTCTATCACGTAACGCCACTGGTCCAGTTGATCTTCTTCTAGGGAATAGTCTTCTGCAACTCTCAAGTGCGAATCATCTGTTTCTAAGCAAAGGGGCGCATAGCCTCCTTGATGGTTTTCAATCAGCCAGCCTTTCTTAGTCCTTTGACGGATTGTCAGCTCAAGGTACTGGTCGACTGCAATCAAGATAGCTGCTTGCTTAGGCGCCAAAACAGCGTATTCACCAGCAATATAGAGTTTGCCAGGGATTTTTATGGTTTGAGTTTGTGATGATTGAAGGCAATGCTTAGGATTCATGACGATCCTCCTAATGATTAATAAGCGGAATTGAGAAGGGTTGAGGTCCGGGGCGAGAGACAATAATTGTTTGCGGGTGAAAGTCTTGCCTCAACTTTTCTTGAATGGCAGGAATTTGACTGTAGGGACAGATGATTTTAACATTCGGTCCCGCATCCATGGTAAAGTAGGCAGTTAAGCCAGTCTTTCTCAGTTGGCGAACGGCTTCCATGGCCTTTAAGGATTCCGCTTGAAAGTAGCTAAAGCTTGGATTAGCTGCCAACATGGTTGCGTGCATCTTCATGGCATTATGTTCAGCGATTTGACCGATTTTTTGAATATCTCTAGCCTTAATGGCTGCCTTAATTAATGCTAAATCTTTAGCTACTTCCTCTGCCCATAAAGCGTAGAAAGGGGAAGTTTCAATGGTGTGTTGCATGGCTTGACGGCTGGAAAACTTTTTAGCCTTATGATTGACTACTAAAGCAATCATGCCAATGTCCCAATCGGCATCATCAAAAGCACGAGCAAAACTCGATTGAGAGTCCTCACCTTGTCCTTTTTCCCATTCCACAAAGCCGCCAAATAAAGAGCGAGAGGCAGAGCCTGAACCAAAGCGGGCCATGATTGAAAGTTCTTCTTGAGATAGATTGAGATTTAAGGCCTCATTACAGGCACAGGCTAAAGCAGCAAAGGCTGAGGCCGATGAAGCTAGACCCGCTGCAGTGGGGACGTGGTTGTAACTAATTACTCGTGCTTTTAAATCCGTGTTCTTGATTTGACGAAACGGGTCTAAAAAGCGCGAAATCTTTTGCCGCTCTTGGATAGATTGAGTTTGATCATTTAGGATAAATTGATCCTCGTCATAACTCTTAGAAAAATGCACTTGTGTTTGCGTATAAAAAGCCTCTAGCGTTAAAGAAAGGCTAGAGGTAACTGGCAACATCAAGTCTTGATTGCGTTTGCCCCAATACTTGATTAAAGCAATATTAGTATGGGCTTGAAAATTAGCAATAAAATCTTTAGTCATGATGTGACTCCTTTGCTTGTTCTGCTTTTGAAAGGTTAAGTAGCCATGTTTTTTCTGCACCGGCTTGTTCCATCGATTCAGCAATCATTTGGGCATGAGTTTGATCTTTAGCCAAGGCAATCACGCAACCGCCCATGCCACCACCGGTTAATTTAGCTCCTAAAGCGCCAGCTAACCAAGCGGCATTGACGATGTGGTCAAGGGAAGGGTTGGAAACACCTAATTGGTTGAGATAATAGTGGTTGTAAGTCATTAAACGACCCAGTTCAAGTGGATCTTTTTTACGAATCGCTAGGAAGGCTTGACGCACAAAAAACCCAATCGTTTCCATAGCGCCATTAACAAAGCTAGCCTTACTTTGTCTTAGTTGGGCAACGTGATTGACAGCTAATTTGGTCTGGCCAACTTGACCGGAATCAGCCACTACTAGATAAGCTTCTAAGTCCAAATCAAAATCACGAGCTTGCTGACTCTTACAGTATATAATAGATCGATTGGAAGAAGTTACTAGGGTATCTATCCCCGATGTTGATTGATGGGCAATCACTTCTGCTTCATTTGTAATCATGCGTAAGTGATAATCCTTGATGGTCTTACCATAATAGTCACAAACTGCTCGAATTAAAGCCACAGAAACAGCTGCTGAAGATCCCATACCACGCTCTTGTGGTATTTCAGATAGAATTTCAATATGAAGTGGTCTTTTGGGTAGTTGTTTGGAGTCTAAGGTTAGTTTTAAAGCCATCTTTAAATTATTTAAATGATCCGGTGCTTGTTCAAAAGCTCCCTTATAATAAGGACAGTGAATGGTTGAATAAGCGTAAGCAGAAGGTGTCACTTGGACTTTTACCTGACAGGGTTTGAAAGGAATGGCAATGGCCGGATAGTCATAAACCACGGCATGTTCACCCATTAAAATAATTTTAGAATGAGCAAATCCAAGGCCCAGCTTATTTTTTTTGCTTGAAGTTGATTTCAAAGAATAATGAGGTTTACCGAATGAATGGTTCATGAACTAGCTCCTTTCTGTAAAAGATATATATTAATGGTAGCGCTTATGCTAAAATAAGAGCCAAATTAACCATTAAAAAATACTGTTTCATTGGAGTATTTTAACACATATTACAAGAAGTTTGTATTAATTCATTATGAGACTTCAGTAGGAGGAAGATATGTATTTTGCAATGAACGATTATTATGCCACCTATAATCGTAAAGAATGGCAAGCTTTCCAATCGGAAAATTTAGAGATTTTACCGATTGATGAGCTGGCTAGTTTAGTGTCGCTCCAAGACCGTTTGACGCAAACAGATGTTAGAGAAATTTATGGTCCGTTATTACATTATATTGAAGCAGATTTTCAACATACCATGAAATACAATATGGCTAAACAGGAATTTTTTGCCATGGGGGAAGTGGACCCATTTGCATACCGCAAGGTGCCTTTCATCATTGGAATTTCAGGTTCAGTAGCTGTTGGCAAATCAACGACGGCTCGTTTGCTCCATCAATTGCTAAGTGAGACCTTCCCTAAACGGAAAGTGGAGTTAATCACTACCGATGGTTTTCTCTATCCAAATGAGGTTCTAGAACAAAGAGGGATGCTACACCGTAAAGGTTTTCCAGAGTCCTATGATATGTCCTTACTCTTAGAATTTATGACTCATATTAAGACGCAGACTTCTCCTTTCTCAGTACCAACCTATTCCCATCTATGTTATGACATTGTCAAAGGTCAGTATCAAATCATCAATAATCCGGACATTTTAATTGTGGAAGGGATTAATGTTTTGCAACTTCCTTCCAATCAACAAATCTATGTCAGTGATTTCTTTGATTTTTCGATCTATATGGATGCTGAACAAGAACTAATCCATAAGTGGTTTGTTGAGCGATTCTTGGTTCACTTACAAATGGCGAAAACAGATTCTTCTAATTATTATCATAAAATGAGTAATATGAGTCGAGAAGAAGCCATCGCTTATGCAGATAATGTTTGGTTTACCATCAACTTGCCTAACTTAATCCAACATATTAAGCCAACTCGTTCACGAGCGGATGTGGTCTTGCATAAGTCGGTTAATCACTATATCGACTATATTCACGTTAAAAAATACTAAAACTTATCTTTTGGCTGAATAGATTTAAAAGGCGAACAAAAAGGATAAATTCCGAATAAAAACTTGTAAAAACATACTTTCATTCGCTGAAGCATGATAGAATAAACGCAAGAGATAAAATTTAGGAGGAATACAATGGTAGAAGTAAGAAGACCTGAAGCTATGGAACGTATTTCAAGCCCAGAGATGGCTGAGAAATTTATTGAAGAACAAATTTCCTTAATCAGAGAACAAGTAGGCGACAAGAAAGTTCTATTAGCATTATCGGGAGGCGTGGATTCCTCTGTAGTAGCTGCATTATTAATTAAAGCCATTGGCAAACAATTAATCTGTGTCCATGTCAATCATGGCTTATTGCGTAAAGGCGAGCCAGAACAAGTAGTTGAAGTCTTTAAAAACCAAATGGATGCCAACTTAATTTATTCAGATAGTGTGGAGCGCTTCTTAACGAAATTAGAAGGCGTAACTGATCCTGAAGAAAAGCGGATGATTATCGGTAATGAATTTATCGAAGTTTTTGCTGAAGAAGCGCGCAAGTTAGAAGGCGTAGATTTCTTAGCTCAAGGAACTATCTGGCCCGATATTTTAGAAAGTGAAGACGGCATCAAAGCCCACCACAACGCGGGGGGGTTACCAGAAGACATGAACTTTGAATTAGTAGAACCCGTGCGGATTCTCTTCAAGGATGAAGTGCGTATAGTTGGTGAAACTTTGGGACTCCCTCATGAGATGGTCTACCGTCAACCCTTCCCAGGACCAGGTTTAGGCGTTCGTTGTTTGGGCGAAATTACTCGTGACCGTTTAGAAGCAGTCAGAGAATCAGATGCAATTTTACGCGAAGAATTTGCTAAGAACGGTCTGGCTGAAAAAGTATGGCAGTATTTTACCGTGGTACCTGATTTTAAATCAACTGGTATCAAAGACGGTAAGCGTACTTACGATTGGCCAGTTATTGTGCGTGCCGTCAATACCAAAGATGCAATGACAGCAACCGTCGAAAACATTCCATTCGATCTTATGCAACAGATTGTTGATCGCATTACCCACGAAGTGCCAGGCGTGAGTCGTGTACTTTATGACTTCACACCAAAACCGACAGGAACGATTGAGTGGGAGTAGTTTAAAGAATGATTTTAACTGATGTAGCAATATGTTTGAAATCAAAGCTTCTTTTTGATTCTAAATGATACATCTAAATATAAAGGCTTTTTGTCAAATCGGGTTGATGAGTAGGTGAGGTAACCGTGCGGTTACTTCGCCTCTTTTTTTATAGATTCAAATATATAATAAGCGAATAAGTGATTGGATCGATTGTATCTAAGGTCAATGTTAAGAAGCAACGCTTTTGGATGAGTGTTTTGATTGATATAAACGCATCATCAATAAAATTCTATTTTTAAAGTGTGAATAATTACGGTACCCAGAAGCATTGCGCTTAAGCACTTTGATTTTGTTGTTCAATCCTTCAATTGGCCCATTCGTTAAGGTCGGATCGGTAAAGGTATTTTGAATATAAGTGTGATAGTTTTTAAATGTTCTTAAAACGGTTTTTAGTGATTTTGGAAGAGGTAATGTTAGGCCATAATTGATTCAATGTTCAAATCGATCGATTTGAAGGTCTTCAAGGGCTTCTCTTAATTGATGAACGACCTCGTAAGTGACTTTTAATTCACTGCTTGATGCTAATAAATGATCAACAATGCCACTCGTGTGTGTTAGCCAGTCGAATAGTCGGTAGGATTGATACGTTGCATAACGAAGTTGATCTCTTGGTATCAATAGAAGTCGCCAATAGCGTTTATGTTTGTTATAAAGGCGTTTGTCTTTCGTTCTGAAAGTATTCATCACACGAATTCTTGTGCGATTTAATTCACGGTTCAAGGCTTGAATGAGATGAAATTTATCAATAATAATCTGTGCATTTGGAAAAGTTCTTTTAATTAAATCGATGTAAGGACGGTACATATCAATCGTAATCGTTTGGACAGATTGACGAGTTTCCAACGGAAACTGTTGGAAATAGTTCATCAATAGTGACTGCTTGCGATCAAAAGAAATATCAATTAAGCGATGCGTTTTAGCATCACAGTAAATAAAGATCATCGCTGCATTAATGCTTCGAACACTTTTGAATTCATCAAAACATAGATGGTTCGGTAATGTGTGCAATGGTTTGAATTGAAGGTGTTGTGCCACTTGATCGGTCACACGACGAACGGTATGAACAGAGACATGAACTAATTGGGCAATGTAAGATTCTGATATCGTGTGTGTTAATTGATCAGCGATATACCGTTTCAAATGATTGGATAAATGACAGTGACGAGCGACTTCTGGTGTTTGAGCGGTAAAAGATGAGTGACAAACTTTGCAGTAATAACGCTGTTTTTTCAAATTTAAATAAGTGGGATAGCCTGCCATTGGTGGTAATTGAATACGTGATGTACGCGTACCATTTTTAACAATGGAATAGTTAGCCGCTGGTTGACCACAACATGGACAACCATCAAGAGGTTCGATTAATTGACCAGATAACAGAAAAGACAATCGTCCTTTAATTGAACATTTTTCGAACTTTTGGTCATTTATTTTAATGTTTTTATCGTTTAATCCGAGTAAAGATGATATAATGTGAGTCATGGGACAGCTCTCCTTTATTATGGTTTTGTCGCTTATAATATACAGGAGATCTGTTCTTTTTTGTACCCTAAAATAAAAAATAGAGTTGAGGTCTTCGGCCATCAACCCTATAAATTATAGAACCAGAAATTCACCAAGTGGGGTTTCGATTCGGGTCAAACTTTATTATCAAAAGTGAGAGCAAATAGAAGGTGATTTTACCGAGAGGGTCACGGAAAACATTCCAAAAGAATGGCGAGAACCTGAACAGATAAAAATGGCCATAGAGTAGAAAAAAACGGGGATAAAATTTGTAACTTGTAACTAAGTTTTTAAAAGCCTATGAATTAGGCGAGTGAAAATCAGAAGTTAGTCCTAGCAAAAGTTTCAAGACTTATCAAGAAGATTTCTGCCTCATTGAAACACTTTTGAAAGTGCAGGTTACAGTTACAAACTCTCCTGTGTCAATTTTTCCAAGAAGATAAATTAGAAAATAAATTTTAAAAAATTGAATAAAAAATGAATAGCAAGCACAGCAAGTGAGTACTCACTTGCTAAAATGTTTCCGGTCAATTCATTTATAAATTTATATGCAAATTTTTAGGGATAACCCTAAGATCTTAGAAGTAATGAACAAAAACTAAAGAAACCCACTTCACAAACGTGCGTTAATAATATATAATTAAAGCGCGAAAGATGATAGGAGAGAAGCAATCATGAATAAAGAAAAAGACCTTTTAGAAAAATTATCTGATGAACATGGCTTAATCTTTGTAAGAGAAGCTGAAGCCAAAGGCATTGACCGATATAGACTATCTTACTTGGCTAAGGAAGATAAAATAGAACGAGTGGGTCATGGTGTTTATACTTTGAAAGATGAAATCATTGATGATTACGTCTTGCTTCAAAGAAGCAGCAAACGAGTGATTTATTCTTACCATACTGCCCTTTATTTTCATGATTTAGCTGACAGAGTGCCTTCCCAGATTCATATTTCTGTTCCCCAAGGTTACAATGCGTCCAGACTAAAAGAAAGATTTGATGACCTTGTTGTTCACTATGTAAAGATAGAACTTTTTGAATTAGGGAGAGAAATGACCACAAGTCCTCTAGGTGGAGAGATTATTCTATATGATGTCGAACGAACCATTTGTGATATTGTAAAAGACCAAAGGAATATCGATTCTCAAATTTTTACAGGAGCTATTAAAGAATATTTTGGTAGAGGAAATATCAACTTCAGAAAACTTATTAAGTATGCTAGAGCTTTAAAAGTCGAAGAAGAGATAAGACGTTATTTAGAGGTGATGATATGAGATCAAGTGAGCAAATAAAAGGGAAAATCAAGCACTTAGCCAAGACAAAAAAACTAAAGCCACAGGAAGTTTTTCAAATGTACTTTTTTGAAAGAGTCCTAGAAAGACTAGAAAAATCTTTCTACCGGCATTCCTTCATTATCAAGGGAGGACTTCTAATTTCTTCTCTCATTGGTATCGATAATCGCACGACCAAGGATATAGATGCGACGGTCAGAGGCATTACCTTAACGGAAGAAAATATTACTAAAATTGTGAAAGAAATTTTGGCAATTGATGTTCAAGATGGGATTGATTTTGTCTTTGAAGGGGTAAGAGAAATCAGAGAAAGCGATGAGTATGAAAATTACCGTATTAGCTTTTCGGCCCGCTATGGCAGAATTAATAATCCCATGAAGATGGATATCACCACAGGTGATGCTATTACACCAAAGGAAATGATTTATCAATACCCACTAATGTTTGATGAAGGTCATGTGGAAGTCATGGCTTATCCTTTGGAAACCATTTTGGCAGAAAAGATTGAAACCATCATCAGAAGAAACATTGCCACTACAAGGATGAGAGATTTTTATGATATCTATCTCTTGCGTAAACTTTATGGGGATAAAATTAACTTTAAAACTCTAGCACGTGCCATTGAGAATACGTCTAAGAAAAGAGAATCTTTAGATGATTTGGCTGATTATAAAGAAATTTTAGAAGATATATCGAGTGATGATTATCTTAAACAGCATTGGCAAAACTATCTTCAAGACAACCCTTATATCGGAGAGGTTGATTTAGATGATACCTTAGATGTTTTATCAGAAATATTCCAAAAGATAAGCAATTGATAGAAAAGTTTGTATGAAAATTATGAGTTAGTCCACCATTTTAGTGGGTTAGCTTTTTAAATTAGATTGAGGATAAAGAAACTTAAAAAAGAAGTATCACAATCTGAATGCTCTTTATGAAATCCTGATTTAGGACGCCATCTTCAAGAAAACATTTTAATCATACTAACTTATAATTCATTAGTGATACTAAAATGATACTATTCCTTTAAAAACAGAGGAAAATATGAGTAAAAACTAGATTCTATTCACAAAAGTGACTATTAAAAAACTTATAAATAGCCATTTCAAGTTTTCCATCAAGGAGTGGGAGTAATTTGATAAAAAGAATAATGGATCAATATCAGCGCTTTAAAAACGCAAATAAAAAATTTAAAGAAGAAAAAATAGTGTTAAGAATGGCTTCTACTTAGTTAGAATGAGCTAAAACTCTAGTCTATATGACTGGAGTTTTTTATATTTTTTCTAATTTAGACTATTAGAGTCATTATTAAGAAGTATAACAACAAGAATTTGTTTAAGATAATGAAAGATGATTCAAAGAAACGTGAGGAATCTATAGCATCTTACGAAAAAATATGGTGAGCAAAGAAAGACGACAGTAATAATTCATCACTGTCGTCTTTGATGTTTTTTCAAAAATATTAATTGCTATTATGAATTAAGTCATTATATTTACGCTTATTTACAAAAGCTTCAAACCCCATCCATGCTGCTAATACCAACCAAATAACTTTAGAGAGTAGTCTCATTAATGCAAAAGGAATTTCAAATATAAAGGAAGACCAGAACTGCCAGCCGGTCATTTCCCATAAGCCAGGTGTAAGAAATGCAGTCCTTGGGTTAAAAAGTGAATAACTGATATCTCCAGTAGAAAAGATAGTAAAGAAAAACAGAAATATAATAGACCAGTTTAGAGCTTGTTGGCTGTAGCGCTTGTATATTTCAGCATAGGACTCTTTATTTGAATAAATAAAGTCTTCTGAATTAGGATTATTTTGCTGAAAGTAATGCACACCGGAATTTTTCCTGCTTGAAACAACTGTCCATCCCATATCACTAAAAAGTTGAATGTAGTTTTGATATTCACTCGATTTCTCAAATTCACGATAATCAATCCGAGTAATAGGAACTTTATCATCAATTTTTTCAAACACAAAGCAAGCAGGGAACTTTTTATTTATAAAGCGATAACCTTCTTTTCTAAAGGAGTTAATCCAAGCTTCTTGTTTGTCTAAATCTTTGAATAAGAATACTTTCCTTTTTATAATTTGTTTCATTTTAGCTTTCTCCTCTCATCAGTTCTTCTGCAAGGTTAAGCAATTTGTGCATTCTCTTTGTTTCAGCTTCAATGACATCATAACCAGATTTAGTAATTTGGTAGACTTTGCGACGTTTGTCTTCGCTTTTTACCTCTTTAATCCAACCTTGTTTTAGTAAATTATCTAAGGCACCATACATGGTGCCAGGCGCAATTTTTACATTGTTATTACTAAGCCGATCAACTTCTTGCATTATTACATAGCCGTGTGCAGGTTTTATTAGTGACAACAAAATTAAATAAGTCGTTTCTGTTAAGGGTAAACTTGGGTGTCTAGGCATAATATTAGCTCCTTTATATCGTTAAACTATTCAGTTTAAATGTATAGTCCGATTGTATATCGTCGAACTGAATAAGTCAATACATATAAAGATAAATTCTGAAATCGGACTATCGAGAGATTGGAAAAGGAAGCAACTAAAATTGAACCTATTTAGAAATATTGTCTGAAAAGAAGTTGCAGTACTGTCAAAGTTCATATTAATTTACTCTTCTATATTCATAAAGAATATCTTATCATGGGAGTAGAGTATTAAAAATTTTATGTTATTTAAAAAAACATAAAGGAGAATTGAAATTTGGATTCATATTTCTACATTATTTTATTTTCAACCATTTCAGCAATGTCCAGAGGATTAATAAGTGTGATTGATAGGTATCAAATAGGGTATAAAAAACAATCTGTGTTAAAAGTTAATTTTTCAAACAATTTATATACGCTATTATTCATAATAATTTCGTTCTTTTATATAAATGTTAATGATCTGTTTACTATGATTCTTAATTATAAAATAATCATTTACAGCATCTTAGTACAAATTGTTGCAGTAGGATACTCAAAACTATTTAAACGCTTATCCATTTTTGAATCGGCGATCGTATCAAAAACAGCTGTTTTTTTTATTCCTTTAGCCTTATTTTTTACGACAGGAAGAATAAATTTTGGTAATTATTTCATTTCTATCTTAACAACTATCATAATTATTATTTGGGTAAAGAAAAAAAGTGATTTAAAAACATTATTACATGGAGTAATTATTATTGTTCCACCGTTAGTTATACAAGCTTGCTTATTTCCTCTTTTGGTTGGAGACTATAAAAAATATTGATTCACTGATTTTATTTACAGTAAGTACTTTAATATTAAGATTTTTTGTATCTTTTATAAGTTTGATTCCAACCTTAAATCAAACTGATTGGAAAAGACACAATAAAAACTCTTTCGATAATCTTTATTTTTTAGAGCAATTTTAACGTGTATTGCACAAATAACATTTGTTTTTGTGACATCTTCTAATATTTCTTCAATTGCTTGGATCTTCTTGAATATTACATCGCTTTATGGAGTAATGTTTTCAAATTTGATTTTGAAAGAGAGTAAGAATAAGAACGAGATTTATATAATCATTGTTGTGAGTACTATAACAATTTTATCGCAATTATTAATTCATGGATGATTTACACGAAGAATTTAAAAAAGCGATTTTTGTAAAAACTATCTGCACTAAAAAAAAGGCTTATATAGTTGCAAAATAAATTGGCTGGATCTAAATTTTTAGACACTACTGCTCGATTTCGTGTCATAATTAGCCATAATGCAAATAACGGTAATTGATGTTGAGTTTAAAAACTTTCTACTAGGAAAACAAATTAAAGAATGATCTACCTTTTAGAGTGATTATTGAGTTAGTTTATTCTTAAAATTTAAAAGAGCAAAAACATAATTAGATTGAGGAGGTTTAATCATGAATCAAATGAATTTTATAGGTGTTAAAGTAGCACTCATTAATAAAGGGAAAGTATTAACTATTTTAAGAGATAATCTCCCAAACATTCCTTATCCTAATATGTGGGATTTAGCTGGTGGTGGAAGAGAAAATGAAGAAACACCATATGAAACTATGAGAAGAGAGGTTAAAGAAGAATTAGCTATTGATATTTCTGAATCAAATATTGTATGGACCAAATACCATGAAAGCATCACAAATGCAGGAGAAAAATCAGTTTTTATGGTTGCTAATATATGTGATAGTCAAATCGAGAATATAAAATTTGGAGAAGAGGGACAAAAGTATGAAATGCTAGCTTTTGAAGATTTTATTGATAATGAAGATGTAATCGAACAATTAAAAAAACGTTTCTTAGAATATCTTAATAAGTAATTTAAAACTAACCAATCTCAGTTTGTTAAGTAACAAACTCTTCTAAAACAATGAAGAGTTTGAATCTACAACCATTGATATTGCGTAATATTTTTCACCCGAATCTAGTGTCAAAGTTATGAAAAGAGCAAATAGTAAAGATGAAAACTGGGTTCAAACCTTCTACTAAGGAAACGAAATGTCGAGTTAAGTGCTTTTTAGAGCAACAGATGATTATTTTCCTCTAAAAATAATACTAGGAAAAAGTACAAATTTAAATTTATGTGGGGGATAAATATGAAATATACACCAGAAAATTTTAAACTAAAAGATGGCAGAATCTGCAAAATTCGAGAGATTCAAGTAAAAGACGCTGCAGAAACTGCTGAATATTTGAAAACCATTATGGGAGAATCTGACTTTTTGAATTCCTATCCAGAAGAAATAACCATAACTGTTGAAGAGGAAGCAAAAATGATCAAAGGCTTTAATGAATCTGATAATACACTTATGATTGTTGTTGAAATGGATGGAAGACTGATTGCAAACGGCACAATAACAAGACTAAGAAAACAGAAAATGCGCCATCGAGGAAATGTTGCCCTTGCTGTGCTAAAAGAATTCTGGAACTTAGGAATAGGGAAGAAGTTACTTCAAGTTCTCGAAGACTATGCTAAAGAATGGGGCCTTTCCCAACTTGAGCTTGACTATTTCTCAGGTAATGAAAGAGGCAGGGTTCTTTATGAGAAATGCGGATTCATCCAAGTGGGAGAAACTCCTAATGCCTACATTTTGAAAGATGGAACCCGATACAACAATATAAAAATGGTAAAAAGTATTTAGAAAAGTTTTAGTTCTACAAATCCCAGTTTATTGGATTAACAGTCCACCTGAATATCTAGAAAACTTAGTATATATAAGTGTTGATATTACTTTATGATTTCACAGGTGAGTTTTGTGTCATAATTATGACAACGGTACATAGTAGCGATGGTGACTGGGTTCTAGGCTTCTACTGGAGAAATGAAACATAGCAAAATATGTGGAGGTTAACTAATGAACAAAACAGCAGTGCTTATATATGATCAATTTTGTTATTTTGAAATAAGTGTGGCATTAGAAACTTTGGCCTTAAATGGTAGAAGGATTGATGTATTTGCAAAAACTAAAGATATAGTTAAATGTGAAGAAGGTCTAAAAGTTCTCCCAGATCAAACAATTTATGATTTAAACATAGAGAGATATGATAGTCTCTTATTACCCGGTGCGGTTGATATACGTTCAGCAGTTGAAGATCATGAAATAATTGAATTTATTAAAAAGTTTGAAGGTAAAATAATAGGTGCCATTTCTATTGCTCCTATTTTGCTGGTAAGAGCCGGCATATTAAATGGCAAGGCTTTTATGATAGGAACAGATAAAGAAGGTTTGCTACAGGAGGGATACAGTGAGGCTGATCTTAAATATATGAAGGATTGGAATAATTGTATAACAAAACCTATTGAAGAAGGTTATATTCTAAATGATAATATAGTCACGTCTGTTTCTTTTGAATTTATAAGATTTGGAATTCAGTTTTGTAATATGTTGGGAATTGAAATGTCTCCAAAAAGTTTTGGATTGTAAGATATTAACCACATGTTTTATTTAGCTTTAATAAAAGCTATAAGATTTATCATCTAGGTCTCATTTCATAATTATGATAATGGTAGATAGTAACGGTGAACACTAGCTTTTAAGCGCTCTATTAAGAAATTTAATATGGATTGATGTGCTTTTTAGAATACTACTTTGAAAATGTATGTATATAGGTTTGATTAAAATTTAATATTAGAAATTGTTTTTAACATTGGCAATAACGTAAGAATTAGGACATTGGGAAATAGATAAAGTAATAGGTAAAAAGGAAGCAGATAATCCTGTTCTCTTAACTTCAGTTATAAGAAGGGGTAGGTTTGAATGGATGATTAAGATAGACGGGAAAACAGCAGAAGGAGAATTTTTAAAATAGGAGAAAAAGAAAGTAGAATATATATGAGATTTAGTAAATATGATACTCAAGAGACAAAGATTAAAAAAATTGAAAAAGATATAGAGAGAGCTAAGTTTAATTGCCTTACTTTAAATGAGTTAATTGAATTGTTAAAAATAAGTTCTTTTTCTATTTTCAATCATTGTGAAAATATTTTAAATAGAATTGGAGACTATATTTATTTAAAAAAATACACTGATATCCAAATAGAGTATTTAATTTCTTTAGTTGAACGAACGATTAAAGAAGGGGAAGAAATTCCATCTAAATATAGGTATAAAAGTGATAGCTTACTTAAAAAATTACTTAGAATATTGCCAAGTGAAATCTCTTATAAATATGCAATGTCTTGTTTTAAGCATAGAAGAAAAGCTAGAAGAGAAGTAGGGTTTAATTATTTTAAAAGAAATTCTCAGTGCAAAGAAAGTATTAACAAATTATTAGAATTGTATAGAGAGACCTTTGATAAAAGAATTTTGGAGCTTATTGCTAGAAATTATAAAGTAGGTTTTCTAGAACCAAAGGATTTGAATTTTGTTTTATCTGAAATTGAAGAAGGATATTGGAGAACTCGTATAATTGAAGTTTTAATTGAAGGTGTATTAGAAGAAAATACAATAAAAATAATAAACCAATACCCTTATGACTCTACATATGCAATGGGAAGACTTGAAGATGATTCAATACTGCCAATAATAATAGATAGTTTTGAAAGTTTTGCTAGTGATTTAGAATCAATAGGGTTAGTTTTTTGGGCATTGGGTAAGGTTGGGGCTAAAGATGAAATAAATAAATTAGCCAAGATGTTTTATCAATGCTATCCGGTGGAAGAAATTAGAAAATAATAAACTATATGTACAATTAGGCTTAGTTTTAGCTACATAGTGTAGAATATCTTGTGTAAACCTAAATTGTTCATTGAATATAAAAAGCCCCGGGTTTCGTGTCATAATTATGACAACGGCAGATAGTAACGATGAACACTGGCTTTCAAGCCACGTACTATAGATACAAAATAAGGATTGGTGTATTTTTTAGACCAATTATGGCTCACGATTGTTCTAAAAGGCGTATTGGAATAGATATAATTTGTTAATTATTAAAAAGGAGGAAGAATTGGAAGGTAAAGAAGAATTAGAGTTTCCATTAAATGTTTTTGTTGATACACAAATATTTGAAAGTCAAAGTTTTGATATAAGTGATAAAAGTAGATTAGGATTGCTAAAAAAACAAGTTAAAAAGGGTGCTATCAATTTTCTTACAAGTGAGATAATTGTTGGAGAGGCAAATAAGCACATAAAAGAAAATGTTGAAAAAAAACAATGAAATAAACCAAAACTTTAATAGCAGAGAAATAGCTATTCTTAGAAACAGTAAGTATGCTGATAGTTTTAATAAATTGGATACTGAAGAGGTAGTTCAAGAAGCGCTAAATCAATTTCATAATTATTTAAATGAGGCAGAAGTAACATATTTAGATTTAGATAGTATTGAATTAAAAACTATACTAAATGATTATTTTAATAACAGAAAGCCATTCGGAACAGGTAAGAAGAAGCACGAGTTTCCTGATGCTTTTAATATTTCAATGTTAAAGAGTTTAAGAAAAAAAGAATATCAACCCATATATGTAATAAGTGGAGATAAAGATTTTGAGGACATAAAAGGAATTTATCTTTATAAAAGTATAGATGAATTATTGAATCTTATTAATACGGATAAACTTATCGCTCAACAAGCTTTAAAGTACATCAATAGTATTAATTATAGGTTTGCTGAGGAAATTAAAGAACAATTTTTGATAATTCACAAAACATCGAAATTGACGGGTTTGATTATGATCGTAAAGGCATTATCGGTGGATATGAATATGATGAAACTGAGCTTCAAAATGTTAAGCTATGTAGTTATAGATTATAACTCTGAAGAGCATGAAATAGTAGTTGCTTTAAAGTGTTTAGTAGAAATTGTAATTAACTGTACATTTTTTGATTTAGAGAACTCTATTTGGGATTCTGATGATAAAGAATACGCTACAATGGAATATGGTTTAATAAAAGAAAATCACAATAAAAAAATTGAGATAGTTGCACGTATACACTATGAGTATGAAAATGAAGACGAAGATTCTTATCCAGAATTTGAAGTAGATAGCATTGAAGTAGATAGCATTGAAGTAGATACAGCACAAAAACTTACGCAGAGAACGTTAAATAGTAAAGGTAGACAAATCATTAATTATCCAGATCTTATTTGGGAAAATTATTGTCCAGATTGTGGATGTGGACTAACATGGGAAAATGATGGTGGAAACGATTTTTGTGATAAGTGCGCTCCTAATCATTAACAATTCACCTAAAACAAAGGAAATATACAGAAAACACCTGGGTTTAATAATAAAAGCTCTAGTAATGTGTTAGGAATAAACTACATCCACTTTTGTATTCGCTGAAATTGCTCATGATTTTACACCCGGTAGTGGTAACTTTCTAACAGAAACTTATATTACTTTTCGTAGACTAGAAAATCAAATTCTAAAGACCCCTAAGGAAACCAGATTGTAAGGGAGAAAATGCACAACCTTATTTAGGTTTTCATTAGTCAGTTTTATGGAATTGAAATTATTGATTTTGCTGTTTCAATAATAAAAGCTTTTTAATGTAGAGAGTTTTGTCAAATTTATTTTATACGAAAATAAAAATATCTTCTTAGTATGAGAAAATAGTATTAAAAAAACACATGATAACAGGAGAATGATTGAATGGCTTCTTACCTACTGTAAACTTTATGTAAAATTGAACAAGCAAGTTGCTCTACTTTACTTAGTTCGTTATAATTGAGCTATCAAATATTTGGAGGTAACATCTGTGAAGAAAAAGTTTAGTCTATTAATGGTCCTATTTCTACTGGCAAGTGTTTTTTTGAATGTATTTACTGTAAATGCCCAAGAAGAAGCAGTTGAAATTGAGACGTTAAAAGTTGCTTTTGTTCCATCCCGTGATCCCGAAGAAATTATTACAACAACAGAACCTTTGAAACAGCTCTTGATTGATGAGTTAGCTAAAGAAGGATTTGATGTTAAGAATGTCGAAATTACTGTCGGAACATCTTATGAAGCAGTCGGAGAAGGTATGGCTGCAGGAACGATTGATGTTGGTTTAATTCCTGGCGGAACATATGTCTTGTTCGAAGACGATGTGGACGTCCTTCTTACATCGACCCGTCAAGGTTTATCGAAAGACTCTGAGAATCCAGCAGACTGGAATGACGGCCAAGCGACTGAATTAATTGAAGACCAAGTGTCTTACTACAAAGGCTTAATTATTGCAGGACCTTCTGAAAAAGGCCAAGAATTAGCTGAGAAAGTAAACAATGGCGAAGAATTAACATGGGAAGACTTAGACTCTGCTAAGTGGTCAGTTATGTCCTCCTCTTCTTCATCAGGCTACATTTATCCTTCCATTTGGTTAGGAAACCAATTTGACGGCAAACAAATTTCTGATTTATCTAATGTTGTTCAAGCAGATTCCTATCCTTCTTCGATTGCTCGTTTAGCATCCGAGCAAGTAGATGTGGTGGTTGGCTTTGCTGACTTACGTCGTGATAATGTAGAAGCATGGATGGAAGATATGGGACGCGAAGCGAGTATTTGGGAAGAAACAAATGTCATTGGAGTCACTCCAAATGTTTACAATGATACAGTTTCTGTAAGTAAGACTTCAGAAATAATGACAGACGAATTAAAAACAGCCCTTCAAAATGCTTTCATTAATATTGCTGAAACCGAAGAAGGTAAAGAAGTCATTGCCATCTACAGTCACGAAGGCTACAAACCAGCCAAAGCTGAAGATTATGAAACAGAACGCGAAGCACAAAAGATTTTACGCGAACAAGGGGAATAATAAATACAGGCCAATCGATTAAAGTAAAACACCCACTGGATGGTGGGTGTTTCTTTAGTTGAAAGAGGAAAAAGGAGAACGCAATGATCAAATTTGAACATGTCTATAAGAGATATCCGAAAGGTGTATTGGCATTACAAGATATTAATTTGGAGATTGATCAAGGAGAATTTGTTGGAATTATCGGTTTATCGGGTGCAGGAAAATCGACACTCATTCGAACCATTAATAAAATGCATTCTATTTCAGAAGGAAAATTAACGGTTGACGGGGTGGATGTCAATGGTTTGAAAGGTAAGAGCTTGCGTCAGTTTCGCCGTAAAATAGGGATGATCTTTCAGTCTTTTAACTTAGTGACTCGTGCAAAGGTCATCACCAATGTCTTATCGGCTTTTGTCCCTGATTTACCTTTTTGGCGCGTCTTAATCGGCTATTACAAGAAGGAAGAAGAATTAAAAGCCCTGGAAGCTTTAGACCGGGTAGGAATTCTAGATAAGGCCTATACGCGAGTCGACCACCTATCGGGTGGCCAACAACAGCGGGTGGCTCTGGCTAGGACTTTGGCGCAAGATCCACGGATTATTCTAGCCGATGAGCCTGTTGCTTCTTTGGACCCGGTCACTGCTGCTGTAGTGATGCGAGATTTCCAGAATATCAATCAAACAGACAACATCACCGTCATCATTAATATTCATCATGTGGAATTGGCGCTTGAATATTGTGATCGGATTATTGGCATTCGCGAAGGAGCTATTGTTTATGATGGGCCTTCAAATGAAGTCACCCAAGAAGTCCTAAACCATATTTATAAGGGACAAACCATAGAAGAGGAACGTGGGTCCTATGAATAATCCATTACTTTCATTTATGCGCTCAAAAGAATTAGTCCTTTCAAATGGCAAGAAGGTGTATAAGAAACGTTCTTATACCCTGTTGGTTGTTTTATTGATTGCGTTATTGATTTACTGGTCAGCCAAAATGACTGGCTTTGATCTACAAGTCTTAATCAAGCGTGGTGAGGAATTCTTCGTTATTTTAAAACGGATGGTACCACCCAATACGGCTTATTTTAATGAGGTAATCCCTCCGCTGCTCGATACGATTAAAATGTCTGTACTGGGGACCTTTATTGGTGCGCTTTTAGCGATACCTTATGCCATGTGGTCTGCCACTAACTTAACCAGAAATCACTGGATAACTAGTCTTTTAAAACTATTGTTGAGTCTAATCAGAACTTTACCAACCTTAGTGACCGCTCTGATTTTGACTTATATTTTTGGCTTGGGGACTTTTGCAGGGACCTTGGCAATTGCTTTATTCACCTTTTCTTTCATAGCTAAACAACTTTATGAAGCAATAGAGACAGCGGATATGTCGCCCTATGAAGCCATGGAAGCTTTAGGAGCGAATAAAATGTATAGTTTTCTCGGAGCGATTAAGCCTCAGGTGCTTCCAACTTATCTGTCAGTAGCCTTGTATACTTTCGAAGGAAATGTTCGCCACGCTGCTATTTTGGGTTATGTTGGTGCGGGAGGAATCGGTATTATTCTTGATGAGAACTTAGGGTGGCGAGAATATCAGAATGTCGGAATGATCCTGCTTTGTCTGTTCTTAACGGTAGTGGTGATTGAAAGTGTCAGTCGCTATCTAAGAACAAAGTTAACATAGGAGGTAGTCATGGTAGATAAAATCAATCAAATGTATGAAACTAAAGACACTCAGCGTTGGCAAGCACTTGCTTGGACGATGTTAGTAGTTGGGCTAGTCATCTGGTCTGCTTCAACCATTAATGAAGTTGGCATTGCTAAGCGGGGCATTACTTTTGCTCTAAGTATCATCCAAGGAATTGTTAACCCAGACAGAGAACTGCTTTTTAATCTTACGAAACAGTCGGTTCCTTATTTATTATTGGAGACGATGGCGATTGCCTTTTTAGGGACTCTGGTCGGAGCAGTTTTCTCCTTTCCTCTTTCCTTTTTAGCATCGAGTAAAGTAGTTCCGGTTCCTGTTGTAGTGATGACCCGTTTTTTGGTGATGGCTATTCGAACCATTCCAGCCTTTGTCTATGGTCTAATGTTTATTCGGGTGACGGGTCCAGGACCTTTTGCAGGCGTTATGACGATCTCAGTGACTTCCATTGGTATGTTAACCAAGTTATTTAGTGAAGCCATTGACGATATGGATAAATCCATTTTAGAAGCGCTCGATGCAGCTGGCTGCAATACTTTCGAGAAGATTCGTTGTGGGATTATTCCTCAATTATGGTCTAGTTTACTATCAACAATTATTTTCCGCTTCGATATGAATTTAAGGGATGCTTCTATTTTAGGTCTGGTAGGAGGGGGAGGAATTGGTGCACCCCTTAAATTTGCCATGTCCTCCAACCGTTGGTCGCAAGTAGGAGCCATTCTAGTAGGACTGGTTGTGCTCATTCTAGTGGTCGAATTTTCTTCTTCGTCTATTCGTAAACAATTGACAAATGGTTAGTAGAAGATAAAACACAGACTTACTAATGTAATGAGCTTAGTATTGGACTGAAACTGAATAATAGTACAAAACTTTAGAACACTCCCATTGGATTCAAGGAAAATGAATTTGATGGGAGTGTTTTTGTATGAAAAGAGTCTTCAATTCAGATGAAGCGAAACTTATGTAAATATTCCGTTTAAAATCATAGGTTTTAATTATATAATTAGGCCAAACTAGGGTTTTGTGAGGGTGAAAATGAAGAACTCACTATTAACAAAATAATTTGTATAGGATTAGTGTGCGGAAATTCAATTTAAATAAAAATTTAATATTTAATGTAATAAATTAAAGGTATATTTAAATTGAATTTTATAGGAGGGAAAATATGTTGACAGGTGAATTAAAGAATAAAGTAGATAGAATATGGGAAACATTTTGGACGGGTGGAGTTACTAATCCGTTAACTGTAATCGAGCAATTTACATATCTCATCTTTATAAAAACATTAGATGATAAACAATTACAAAGTGAAGCAGAAGCGAATATATTAGGTCTTGAACCAAAAATTATATTTAAAGGGAATAGTAAAAAATACAAAAACAGCTTTGATTATGAAGACTTGAGATGGCACAATTTCAAAGAGTTTGAAGCAGAAAAAATGCATAAAACGATTGTTGAAGGAGTATTTCCATTTATAAAAGACTTGAATAGCAATGAAGGATCCTCCTTTTCTAAATTTATGACAGATGCAATGTTTCAAATTCCTACAGCTCAAATGTTAGAGAAAATTGTAACAGCAATAAATAGTTTAGTTTTAGAAGGAGATTTAAAGGGAGATCTTTATGAGTACTTGCTATCTAAACTATTTACATCAGGTACAAACGGCCAGTTTAGGACACCTAGACATATTATAAAGATGATGGTCGAACTGGTAAAGCCAACCCCATCAGACATCATAATAGATCCAGCCTGTGGGTCTCGTGTCATAATTATGATAACGGCAAATAATAACGATGAATACGGGGTTTCCAGACCCTCGAATAGAAATAGAATAGTAAACTGGGGGAGTAATGGACTATAAATTAATAGTGGAGAGCATTAAAGATGAAGGCAAGCTACTCCATGACATATGTGATTATATCCAAATAGACAATAAAACAATCGCCTTTGGTAACGATACAAGTCCCTCAAAAACTGATATTAGAATTAATTTTTATGTCAATAAGGATTGGGTCATTAAAATTAATTCAAAAAATGAATTAACTCAAAATGACTTTATTGAAATGATTAAAGTGATTGATAACTATAACAATAGTGGCATTTATGTACCAAGTTACCTTCAATCTCCCGATGGAAATTACTTATATGAATTTAACTTGGAAAAAATAGAATTTGTTTCTTGGATTGAAGAATATGTTCCATACGAAATCTGTAACTTCAATGACTATTCAGACAATATAAAATTTGAAGTGTTAAAAAATACTGCCAAATATATGGCAAAAAATTCAAATAAAGATTTGATGAGTAGATGGAGTATGTGGTCAATCATTGAATTACCAGATTGAGAAGAAAAAATTGATGAGAAAGAACAAAATTATCATTTATTAAGAGAATGCTTATTGTCTATAAAACCAATCAAATTTAATTTCTACATTAGATGAGGTAAATCAGAACTATAGGAATGGAATAAAAGAAGCTCTGCCTCAATTAAGAAAGTGCTCCATACAAGGCGATCTTAATGCAACAAATATTTTAGTTAATAAGAATGAATTTGTGGGTCTAATTGATTTTAATATGTCTGGAACGGTAGTGAATAATAATAATATTCTTAACGAAACAAGATATGAATTATCTATGTATGATTTTGAGAATCTAACGGCGAAAGAAAGCTTCGAGAAAATGACCGACTATCGTAATGATTTGCTGAATCATGTTTTAAAATTTATGATTTAGATAATATCGAGCAGAGTGTTTGGGATGATTATCGAAGGATTGTAGATTTATTTTTATGGCCGAATGTTGGTCTATGGAATTATTTGATTAAAGAAGATATTCATGTTGATAAAGTTATGGATCTTATAACGTTAATAATCAAGAGTTAGTAAGAAATTTTAGGAGTTTACATCTGGGTTTCGTGTCATAATAATGACACAGGCAAATAGTCAAGTAAATACAAGGGTTTTAGAGCTTCTAACAAAGTTTAAAATCAAAAAAATGAGTTATTGATGTACTATGTAGCAGGGTTTTTCGATAATAAATATTCTAAACAGTACATCATTAGGGAGGTGAATAATTTGATTCATTATATGAACTTACATCCTGAACCTTTTTATAAAATAAAGTATAAGCAAAAAGATATTGAATTGCGATTATTAGATGAAAAAAGGCAAATGATACAAGTTGGAGATTTCATTAAGTTTACAAATACTGAGAATAGTGAATGTAAATTAAGTGCAGTCGTGGTTGCATTACATAAATTTCCATCATTTGATAAGTTGTATGAGTCATTATCTTTATTGCGATGTGGTTATACTATCGACAATATTAATCAAGCTTCATCAGCTGATATGGATGTATACTATCCAAAAGAAAAACAGCAAGAGTATGGTGTAGTTGGTATTGAGATAAGAATATTATAAATTTGAGTTTATAAGGTTAGCAATTCACCTGAATAGATATAAAATTTGTATTTATAAGTGTAGATATTACTATACGATTTAACAGCCGGGTCTTGTGTCATAATTATGACAACGGAAGATAATAACGATAAACACTAGATTTCAAACCCTCTACTAGAGAAACAAAATATGAAATGAAATACTATTAGATCAATAAATTAATTATTTTGCTCTAAAAAGCATGAAAAAAGATAAATTATAATTTACAGGAGTTTTGATAAATGATAGAAAAAGTTGAATTCACGAATATGTGTATGATATGTGATGGCAGTAAGGTTATTGTCATTGATAGAAAAAAGGAGGACTGGCCAGGAATTACTTTTCCAGGCGGTAAAGTAGAGTTAGGAGAATCTTTCTCTGATGCAGTAATTCGAGAGGTAAAAGAGGAAACAGGACTTGATATATATTCTCCACAGCTGTGTGGAATTAAGGATTGGTATGATAATCAATGTAGGTATGTAGTTTTTTTCTATAAAACAAGTAATTTTCAGGGTAATCTCCAGTCTTCCATTGAAGGTGAAGTTTGGTGGGAAGAGATAGATAATCTTCCGAATTTGAAGCTCTCATTAGATATGAATGATATGATTCGGGTTTTCACTGAAGAAGTATTAAGCGAATTTTTCTACTATAAAGTTGGAGATGATTGGAAGTATAGCTTGAAATAAAAATGATAAATACAAGCTTGTAGTATTAGCAATCCATCCTAACAGGTAAAAATTTTATATCTACAAGTGTTGATATTACTATACGATTTTACACCCAGGTCTCGTGTCATCATTATGTCGACGGCAAATCTTAACGATGGATACTGAGCTTTAGAGCTTTCATCAAAGAAATAAAAGTTGAATCAGAATACACATATTTCCCAAAATTGAAATAAAATTGATTTTGGGAAATAATATAAAATAAGCTTAGGAAGGTGAGCTTATGAAAATAATTAAAAAAATATTTGGATAGACTTATTAGTTTAAAAGATACTCCAGATATAAAAATTTTTACGGGTATACGTCGTTCTGGGAAATCAGAACTGCTTAAATCCTATATAGATTATGTAAAAAAGTAGAGCCAAAAGCAAACATAGTTTTTCTATATTTGCAAGTTTTAAGCAATGAGCCTTACTTAGATTATAGAGAAATGAATATGTTTGTTGATAGCCAATATATTCCAGATGAAAAGAATTATTTATTGATGAAGTCCAATTATGTGAAAATTTCAAGAAAACGATAAATAGTCTACATTCAAAAAAACAATATGATATCTATTTGACAGCGTCAAATGCTTTTTTGTTGAGTAGTGACTTGGCAACTTTATTCACAGGTAGAACAATAGAAATAGAGGTTTTTCCATTTTTCTTTATAGAGTTTTACGAGTATTTTGATTTTAAAGATGTTACAGATGCTTTTGAAGCATATGTCGACATAGGTGGGATGTCAGGCTCATATGTATACGAAGATAATCTTGATAGGAAAGCATATTTAAAGAACGTATATGAAACAATTTTGTTAAGAGATTTAGTCGATAGACATGGTATTCGAGATGTAATGCAATTGGAGACAATTGGTAAATTTATGTTTTCAAACATCTCAAACTTAACCTCATTCAGAAAGATTGCAGATACACTTACAAGTAATAAACAAAATATAAATCACAAGACTGTAGGAGAATATATTTCTCATTTAGTAGATGCCTTTTTATTCTATAGAGTAGACCGATATGATGTCCAAGGAAAAGCATATTTATCGACTATTAAAAAATACTACTTAGTTGATCATGGATTTAGAACGGCCATTCTTGGAAGAAAAAACATGGATTACGGACACGTTTATGAAAAAATTATAGCTATTTAACTACTAAGACGAGGTTATGAAGTTTACGTTGGCAAACTATATAAAAAGGAGATAGATTTTGTTTACTATTCAGTTTGCCTATTTAGAAAAAAGATCAATGAATAGACCTGTTGGAAGAGTCATTGGAACTGCGGAAAAACTAGAAACTAAAGGATCAATAGATCAAGTTAGGAAGAATGCAAATTTGATAGATAAGATCCAAATAAAAGAATTCTGGGAAGATGTAGATATACTCGACCATGAATTGGTAAGGAAGGCATTAAGAGAACTCATCAAACTTTTGGATAGTAATACAGAAGTATATTACACTGATTTTAAAGATGAAGTGGTGGGTGTGAGAGAATCTAGCCCTATTTATGGTGTAAATGATTTAGGTAACTATAAAAGAAGAGTTGAACATTATTTAAAGGAATATAAAGATAATTTATATATTTATAAGTTAAGGAATAATGAGGAGCTAACAGAATCTGATATAAAATATTTTGAAAGGATTCTATGGGAAGAATTGGGGAGTAAAGAAGAATATGAAAATACTTTCGGAGAAGAACTTTTATTAGAATTAGTAGCTAGTATAACAGGAATGGAAAGAAGTGCAGCAGAGAAAGAATTTTCAAAATTTTTAGCAGATGAAAAACTTAATTCAAATCAAATTGATTTTGTAAACAATATTGTAAATTATATAGTTAAAAATGGTTCTATTGAGAAAAAATTTTACAAACACATCCCTTTAATAAAAATGGTGGGATTATTAATTTGCTCAAAGACCAGATAGATGTAGTTAAAGATATTGTTTTAACTATAGATACAGTTAATAATAGACTCAGTGTTTAATGAAAAGATTGACAATAAAGTAAATAATAAGAAGGTTTTATACAGTACTTTTATACAATCAGTTATAACTCTTTGTAAAGACTCTTTTCATAACAAGTAATAGTCCTCTTAAATTCATTTTGCATGAACTTAAGAGTACTGTTTCTGTTTTTCTATTACTATTTAGAGTCAGTAAGAAATAAGAAAAGGTTTTTATTTAGAATTTCAAACTTTGTTTCGAGAAATATATCAAATAAATGTTAAGTAAATCTAGAGTAAATAATATTTAACTAATTATATACTACAAAAAAATGAATTTTGATTATATAATTAGGACAAACTTCATAGGGTATCCAAGAGAGCAAGTAATAAAATAAGTATAGAAAGAAAAAAATTTATTGGGAATGAGGTGCATTTCTAGACATGAAAGATACAGAGTTAAATGAAGCACTACTATTTACTGCAGATTACTTTATACGAAGTAATCATAATCAAGGAAAACCTGCTTTTTACATTCGATAAGAGTTTCTCAACTTGCTCTCAAAATGAATTATGAAAGAGAAATTGTTATTACTGCTGCATTGCATGATCTTATAGAGGATACAGATTGTACAATTTTAGATATTCAAAAGAAATGGGGATCATTTATTTCTAAAATAGTGGATTCATTGACAGTTAAGAATAGTGGAATTACTAAATTAGAAGCATTTTATGATTCTATAGAAAGATCAATTATAGTTGGAAAAGAATCGTTAATCGTCAGAGTTTTAGATGTAATCGATAATATGGATTATTTTGATCTTGCTGATGAAGAAGATAAAAAATATCTTCGAGAAAAGTATAGTTGTTTGTCTGAAGTCTGTAAAAGAGAAATACCAAAAGAATCATCCTTTCTATATTTTCAGGATAAGTTTCAAAGAATGTTTTTTAAACATTAGCAATAACTTTTAATGAAATATCAGTTATTAGTGATTTGACATTGAGAATACTATATAGCGTTTCTATAGCTGTATTAATAATTGGAATAATCAATAACAAAAATACCTCGTCGTGTCTAATATTATGAGACTTAGGAATCTATGACTGAAGAGTTCATGAAAGGTTAGTTCCTGTCGATAATGCAGAAACATTAGATCGATTTACAGGTTTGGCTGAGGTATTAAATGAAGAGGATTCAGATTATGAAACCAATCGCCTATCTGATATTAGAAAACAATTAATTGACCTCGCAAAAGAAACGATGGAATCTGAAAAAGAGCATGAGAATATTGGTTTATCAAGAGCAGAAATGGCCTTTTATAATGCTGTCGCTAATTCAGAGAACATCCAGGACTTCTATACTGATGAACAACTAATCAAGCTTACAAAAGAGTTGACCGAAACCATCTCTAATGAAATGACTCAAGATTGGGCAGTAAAAGAATCTGGAAGAGCAAACGTTAGAAGGACTATTAAGAGATTGCTTAAGAAATATAAATATCCTGGTAATTTTAAGGAGACTATACAGTTAGTCGTGAAGCAGGCGGAGCATTGGGATGTGATTAAGGACTCTAAAATTTCTTAGATATATATAAGTAAAAAGGAGGAAGTGTGTTTGAGTAAACTAGATAATTTAGCAATTGAAACACTAGCTGTAAACGCTGTAAAAGATACTTTATCTGTATCTCCTTTTATGTCTCCTTTTATATCTGATAATGATAAAGAACCATCTTGGGATGGCGATGTATATCTTTATAAAACTAGAGATAAAAAAATCAAATCTAATCTAAAAGGGAGAGTACCAGTTCAAGTTAAAGGGAAACATGTAGCTAATTTTTCAAATAGGAAAGTTAAATATCCTATACAAATTTCAGACTTACAGAACTATTTGAATGATGGTGGTATTATTTTTTTTCTTGTTCACATAGTAGATGCAACTAAAAAGAAAATTTATTATATAGAGTTGACACCTGTGAGAATAAAAAAGGTTTTAAACTTTGGGAAAAATACACACAGTTATTCCTTTGAAATGAAAGAATTTCCAAATAACGAAGCTAAAAAAGCCTCTATTTTTTTCAACTGCTTTGATCACTGCCAAAAACAAAAAAGTTTTGTACAATCAGAACCTTATTTTTTAAAAGATATAAAGAGCGTTAGTGGCTTTGATAGTATATCAATGAAAGTAACGGGGGTTGGTATATCAGACCCTATAGAAGCATTTCTATCTGGAGATGTATACATGTACTTAGAAGGAAAAGAGTTTAGTATACCTTTCCCAATAGAGGATATTCCAGAAAATCTGCGCATGTTTACCGAAAAAAGTGCTGAGGTTAAGGTGAAAGATAAATCTTTTTATCATAAGATAGGATTAGTGCGTGATATAAATAGCTCTACTATAAAAATAGGTAAAAGTTTGACTTTAGAATTCTCTGGGAAAAACAAAGTGACTTTTAATTATAGACATTCAGATAGTGTAAAAGCATTAAAAATTGATTTAGACTTTTTTATATCATTTTTTGAAAATAAGAGTTTTTATATTAACGATAATGAAGTTCCTTTTCCAAACAATGAAGCTTTCTCAGAAGGGTTTGATATTGAAGATAATAGAGAACTGTTGGATAATGCGAAGAAATGTGTTGAAGTTTTAGATTTTTTAAATTGTGAGGATGATTTGAACCTTTTTGAATTAAATCAAGAAGAACTTAGAAATATTAATATACTTTGGGATGCACTTATTGAAAATAAGTCTGTTGTAGGTTTGAAAGCAGATCTTCCAGCTGCAATGAAATTAAAAATCCAAAATTTGAATTTCATTTTAAATATGGAAAAGAGAACTGGATTTTTAGAAGATGAATATATTATATCGGATTTCTTTTCTAAAAAGACCGTGGAAGTTGTATATTATGACAATAACGAAAAAATATATTTAATGTCTCGCTTCGAAAGCTTAACAGAAGAAGACTTACTTCAAATAAGTAATTTTAGCACTAAATATATTTTGGAATCATTTAAAGAAATTGATAATAAAGATATATTTAACAGAGCAAATTTCTTTTTGCTAAAGTTAATAAATGCATATGATAAAAGTGATGGCAAAAGGGAAGACTTATTAATCTTAGCTGAAGATTTTGTAAATTGGTTAAAGAACAATAAAGAAAGAATTGGAGAAGAAGTTCTTTTACTTAATGAATTACAAATATATAAGAGAAAAAGAGATTTATCTATTTCAGAAGAACAAAGTCTATGGAGTATTATAGAAAGATTTAATGATGACCACAGAGTTAAAGCGGGAGCATATATACTATTAAACCAAAAGATTCCTGTTGAAAATTGTTTAAAAAAAATGACCCAAGAAGAGCTTGAAGAATTTCAAAAATATCCTATATACTACTTATACAACAAATGATTTTCAGGGAATATTTTATGTCAATTAGGTAAAAAATATATTTAATAAAAAGGTTTTTAGCTAATAAAAGCTAGTTATTTACAGAAAGAATATTGATTTTTCCGATGGACAGAACAATTCTAAACACGGTATTTAGCATCATTAATATTTGAACAGGCGATGAGAAAATAATAATAATATTAGAACATTTTAAGCCCCTAAGGCATTATCATCTGCCTTCAGGGGCTTAAAACATGTTTGGTAATGGACTGGTCGTATTCCTTCAAAGAGGGGAACGGAGATATATTCAAAATAACTTTCTGAAACTTCAATTTTATCTCAGTTTAAAACGTTTGGGTCCAAATAAATAGACGATCATTATACCTAAAACAAAATACTTTAAGGCATTAAGAATAAGAAGAGTGATGTCAATGATGGCTAATCGAATCTGAATTTTCTTTATAAAGACTGAACCAATTTGGTCATAGAAAATCTTATTAATATAGATAATTCCCTGATCATTGGAATAATCAGTCTTTCCTATTCGGATATCTTCGACTTTCACTTTTGCGGACTGGCTATCTATTTCTTCAACGAATTGTCGGGATTCAATTAAATTGCTTATATTCAAACAATTAAAACAAACTGCTCGAGATAAGAAGTTTTTAAAGTAAAAATAATGGTTAGAACGAGCATTAAAAGACCAGGGGCTAAAAAATTGATTGAGAAAAATAAGTCATAGCTAAACTCTAAATCTACCAAAGTACCGGCTAATGCGAAAAGAAAACCAACATCGCAAGTGAAAAAACACTATGAATGAGATAATCAAAGAAAAAATAGTTTAAACGATTTAAGAGAGAGGATTTAAGAATTCATACTTTATAAAAGTTCTTTTAATTCGCTGTGCAAAATAAAATTGAGTGCTAACGTAAAGATAACCTAGGAGATTATACATAATTAAACATTATTTGATTTTCCTCAAAGATTGAGGTTATAATAAGTGAGGTCTATGTATAGTGTTATACAGAATGGCTTGATAGCTAAGAGGTGAAGAAGATTGGATCAGAAAAATTTAAGTATCTATAATCAATTGAAGCGTCGCATCATTGAGTTTGAATATAAACCCGGAAAAATACTCAATGAAGTTGATCTAGCTGAAGAGTTTGGCGTAAGTCGTTCACCGATTCGATCAGCCTTGCAAGAGCTAGAGCGAGATGATCTCATTAATATTGTGCCAAGGTTTGGAGCACAAGTTGCTCCTATCGATTTTCGTAATATCAAGGGGCTATTTGATGTAACAAAGCAACTAGATCCCTATGCGACTCGTCAAGCCGTAAAACGGATCACCCCCTCACAATTAGCAGAGTTGAAGCAAATTATTAAAAATTTAGAATCTTATTCTACTACAGCAAGTTATCAAGAGGCTATCAACGAAGATGAACGATTCCATCAAATTATTTTTCAAGCTTGTGATAATCGATGGTTAAAAGAAACACTAGCTCATCTTCATTTACATACCGAAAGATTGTGGCATTATTGTAATGATTACTTTGATGATATGACTATCTTTACCAGAACCTTCCGTAAAATCGTGCAAGCGATTGAAGATCAAGATGAAGAGGCAGCCGAACAATATGCTTACGAACATATTGAAGACTTTCTTTCTAGAATTAAAGAATCTCTCTTTTAAGAGTGAATGAAATATAGTTAAAAACCTTAAGGTCTTAGTAAAAAGATCTTAAGGTTTTTTTATGTAAATTTTTATTTTAAATAAATCAAAATTTTTATCTAAATACAATTGACATTCATCTGAAAAACAGTTAGTATATCAGTGAGGTGATGAGATGGTTTCAACCCACAATTTATTATTGGATGTAAGCGTTAGCATTGTCTTCATTAAAAGTGAAAAGATAGAGGTGGTGATATGATTTTAACGAATAATATAACCGTCAATGAAAGCGGTAACACAATCTTGGTTGAAGGTGATCAATTAGCTGTTTTGAAAAAGGCACGTGACTTGATTCACAAAGGACATTATTTAATGGCATCTCCTTTGGCCGCCAGTGGTCGGATGCATTTTTCTCCCGTACGGTCGATCTTGATATCAGATAAACCAGAAGGAGATAACACTCAGTCTCTTTTGGCAATTGAAAATAGCATAGAACTTTTACAAAACTCTTTAGCTACCCATACAGTGGATTACAAGAATAAGGAGGATTACGAATTTATTGATTACGAGCTTTTAAAAGTAGCTCTTAAAGAGGTAAGTGAGTTGGGAGATCGTTTTAACAAATAGGAGGGAATCAATTTGAAACTAGAAAGACGTAAAGTAAAAATTAATGATGTTGTCTTTGGCGATAAAAATGAAGTAGTAGGAGAAAAACTCGTTTTAAATCGCGAAGAATTAGTCAATTATATTAAGAGTTTGGACAATATTAAAGAGGTTACTGTCGATATCGCTAAACCAGGTGAAAAGACACGCATCATCCCTGTAAAAGATGTCATTGAACCACGGGTAAAAGTAGAAGGTGTTCCTGGATTTGCTGGGATAACTTCGCAGACTGGCCAGCTTGGGAATGGAGCTTATAACGTATTAGAAGGCGTTGCTATCGTTACAATTGGAGATATTGTCGGCTTCCAAGAAGGTGTGATTGATATGTGGGGAGAAGGAGCAAAATGGACGCCCTTCTCCAAGACTTTTAATTTAGTGGTGGATCTATCGGTAGTCGACGGATTAACAGCGCATGAACATGAATTAGCAGTTCGAATGGCAGGTCTATTAATCTCTGAATATGTCGGACAGTTTGCAAAAGACGCTCCAGTCTATGAAATCGAAACGTTTGAAGTAGGATCAAATCCAGAAGAAACAGCTAAATATCCAGATCTTCCTAAGGTAGTCTATGCTGAGATGTTAATCACTCAAGGACTTCTCCATGACTCTTATATCTATGGAGTGGATGCTAAAAATATTATTCCAACACTTCTGCATCCGCTGGAAGAACTGGATGGAGCAGTCGTTTCGGGCAACTGTGTAGCAGCTTGCGATAAGATTACGACTTATCAACATCAAACCAATCCAGTTATCTTAGAACTTTTGAAAAAACACGGCAAAGAAATTAATTTCCTTGGTGTGGTTATGGTTCCAGAACTAACAACCTTAGAAGGAAAATTTAGATCGTGTGATTTCACTGCTAAATTATGCAAGCAGTTGGGGGCAGATGGGGTGATTGTATCGGAAGAAGGATATGGAAATCCAGACTCTGACTTAGTCATGATTGCTGAACGATTAGAAAAACAAGGGATAAAAGCTGTTCTGATTACAGATGAATGTTCTGGTTGGGATGGAGCCAGTCAACCACTCGCAGACTCAAAGCCAGAAGCAAAAGCTGTAATATCAACAGGAAACGTTTCTCACGTTGTAACATTACCAAAAGCGGACCGTATCCTGGGAGATCCAGAAGCGATTGCCAATTTGGCAGGAGGATGGGCTGGAGCCTATGATGCTGAAACCGGTGTTATGAAGTGTGAATTAAATGCTGTGATTGGAGCCACTTCAGAGATCGGATATCATAATTTGATGGTCACTGAGTATTAGAACGAGGAGGAAGACAATGGAAAAAAGAATCTTATATTATTTGAATCAGTTTTTTGGCCAGATTGGTGGAGAAGACAATGCCGACTTTGCTCCCGTTTTAAAGGAAGGGACAGTCGGTCCTGCCGTAGGATTTGAAAAGGAGTTGGGCGATGTAGGTAAAGTGGTCGCGACTTTTATTTGTGGCGATAACTATATCAATGAAAACAATGAAGCAGCTTTAGCTGAGTTTAAGAAAGCAATGGATGAGATTCAACCGGATTTAGTAGTAGTCGGCCCCTCCTTTAATGCGGGCCGCTATGGGGTGGCTTCATCCTTAATTGCTCAGTTCGTGGTGGATAAATACGATATCCCTGTAGTATCAGGTATGTATGAAGAAAACCCAGGTCTTGAAATTACCAGACTAAAAGCATATACCGTTCCAACTGGAAATAGTGCAGTTGATATGCGATCTGCCTTACCTAAAATGGCTGCGATTGCGAAGAAAATATTAGCAGGCGAGCAAGTTATTCCTGAAGAAGATGGGATCTTCAAGCAAGGTAAGCGTATTACAGGCTTTTCCGATAAAATCGGTGCCGTTCGTGCGGTTGAGATGCTGATGAAGCGCTTGAACAATGAAGAATATGAAACTGAAATGCCAATGCCTAGCTTTGACTTGGTTGAGCCAGCCCCTCCAATTAAGGACTTAACTAAAGCCACAATAGCTTTGGTAACTACTGGAGGGATTGTACCGGTAGGAAATCCCGATCGGATTCAGTCTGCCTCTGCTCAAAAATGGGGTAAATACAATATCGAAGATCATGCTAACCTTACAGGCGATTTCATCACCATTCATGGTGGTTTTGATCCTATCTATTGTAATGAATCGCCAGATCGTGTTCTTCCATTAGACTCTCTTAGAATAATGGAAAAAGAAGGCAAAATTGGTAAGGTTCATGAGAAATTCTACACCACGACAGGTACAGGTACGGCAGTTGGTAATGCCATCATATTCGGTAAAGAAATAGGAAAAGAATTGAAGGAAGCGGGAGTTGACGGAGTAATTCTTACCAGTACTTGAGGGACCTGTACACGTTGCGGAGCAACAATCGTTAAAGAAATCGAACGTTTTGGTATTCCAATTGTTCATATGGCTACAATTATTACCATTTCTCAATCTGTTGGAGCGAACCGAATTGTGCCAACAGTTGCTATTCCTCACCCTACTGGAGATCCATCCCTGGAGCGAAAAGATGAAGAGAAATTGCGCATGAAGATGGTTGAACGTGCGATAAATGCACTGAGCCAACCAGTAACGGAAGTTACGGTCTTCTAAATCCACTCGAACAGAGTGAATAGATTCTAAAATAATAAGAGCAGTCCCGATCGAATAGCTTTATAACTGTTCTATGGACTGCTTTTTTTAAAATTTACTTCTTCAGAATGACAAGATGTTCGAAAGTAGAAAAGAGGGGGAAAACATGGAAAAATCAAAAATGAACATTTGGACGATTCTAGGATTTACAGGCGCGTGTATCGCCTTTTACATTGGGGCCGGATTTGCGACAATGCAAGAAGTAATGCAATATGAGGCTTCCTATGGCTCACGATTTTGGATTGTCATAGCTGTTGCGGCAATCATTTATGTCTATACGAATTTATCCTTTGCGACCAATGGTAATCGCTTGAAACTTGAAAGAGGCGGCGACATATACCAACATTATACCGGTAAGTACATCGGTGCTTTCTTTGATTATTTTTCTGCCTTTTTCTGTTATATGTGTTTTATCGTTATGTGTGGAGGGGCGAATGCTACGGCCTCTCAACAATGGGGATTAGCAAACGGAGTAGGTGCATTGGTTCTAACCATTGCAGTAGTTGCTACAGCTGTCTTTGGATTAGACGGAATTATCAAGGCACTTAGTAAAATAGGACCGATTATTATTATTCTTATTCTGATTGTATCAACAATTACTGCGATCACTGGCTTTCCAAACTTCAGCGAAAATGTAAGCGCAATTGATCGAGGCGTTTATGATTTGGTTCAAGTAGGCGGCGACAATCCATTTTTTTCAGGCGCATCATACGGTGGCTTTGTTATTTTGTGGTTTGCAGCTTTTCTATCTGAAATTGGTGCAAAAAATAAATTAAAAGAAGTGAACACAGGAATGCTTCTATCTACTTTATTCATTTTCGGGGCAGCAGCCATTTGTTGTATCGCTTTAATTAGCTACATTGGTGAAACTGGTAAGGCTGATATTCCAGCATTGGTATTAGCTAATAAAGTGAACCCGGTATTTGCGCAAGCTTTTGCCGTTATTGTTTTTGCTGGAATCTATACCACGGCAGTTCCTCTACTCTGGACAGGGGTGGGTCGTGTGGCCACAGATGGAAGCTCACGCTATAAAATCTTAACCATTTTGGGTGGAGTTATTGGAATGGTAATCGCTATTTTCTTGCCCTACAAGGATCTTGTAAATGTCCTTTATGGAATTAATGGGTATTTAGGATTTATTCTGGTTGGTTTTATGGTTGTTCATGATATCCGAACAAAAATGGGTTCAAAATTGATTCAATAAATTAAATGTCTATACTCTATTTTAAATGGCTATTCTCTTTCTTCATTGATAGCAAAGGATCCAATCAACTAAGACCGCCATTCTTTGTGATTGCTTAACTTCAAAATAGCATAATGTTTAAAGGCATGTTAAAGTTATAAAGGAAATTCTTTGTAAATGGTTAAGTGTATAGGTTAAAGAAGGGTTTTGACTGTAAGCTTTTTCCTTAACCAATGGGGAAAACAAAATCAAATGAATAAAAAGTAGGCAAATACAGACGGATAAATGAAGGTTTGAATAATATAGATGGTCTATGTAGTAGAGTTAAAATAGACTGGGCGATTATTGGATTGAGATTAAATAGCGAGAGAAAATAAAAGCACTCCCCTCAAAGTCATGTGGAATGGATTAGAAGGGAGTGCTATTCGCTGTGAGAAAAAGGTTTATTTATGGACTTTAAACGGTCATTTTATCAGATGGAAATTATTGAAATGATAAATATTTTGCATATTCTTTTGCGTATTTATCTCAGTCTAAAACGTTTGGGTCCAAATAAATATACGATCATTATACCCAAAACAACATACAAGATCACGAATAAGAAAAAGCCGAATACCAAATAGTGAGTATAGGAAGATAATCTAACCATACTAAAATACAAAATATAGAGGACAAAATTGAGAATTCCAGTATAGACAGGGTTTTTTACCTTCATTTGATTGGTAAAGGGTTGAAACATATAATAAGCAAAAAGAAAATGAAAGGTCATAAAGACATACCCACTGATTAAACTGGTGACCATCACTAAAACGCTTTGACTATCGAATAAATCCCAATGATAATAGGTGAATAATAGACCAATTAAAGCGACAATAAATTGTGGACGATTGTACTTAAGCAACTGTTTTGTTCTAAAAACAATAGCAGTAGTTATATTTTCTTTCGCTCGATAAAAATGAAAGCTTAACAGTTTACGGTCCATATAGTAAAAGCTTGTTTTGGTAAAAAACTCACCTAAATACATACTTCTAGCAAGCAGTAATAATATTAATGGAATAAATTGTGAGAGCCCTTTGACATCGGCAGGAGAGAGGGGAACAAAATACTTTACGACATTAAGCATAACAAGAGTGATGCCAATGAAGGCTAATCGAATCAGGATTTTCTTTTTAAAGACTGAACCAATTCGGTCATAAAAAATCTTGTTAAGATAGATAATTCCTTGATCATTGGAATAATCAGTCTTTCCTATTCGGATATCTTTGTCTTCCACTTTGGCGGACTGGCTATTTATTTCATCAACGAATTGTTGCGATTCAAGCAAGTCGCTGATATTTAAAGACTTCAAAATAAATTGTTCCAGATAAGTAGTTTTCAAAGTGAAAATAATGGTTAAAACGAGCATTAAAAGACCAGGGGCTAAAAAAATGACCGAGAAAAAGAAGGCATAGTTAAATCCTAAATCGATAAAAGTACCGACTATTGCCAAAAGAAAGCCTACTCCACAAGTGAAAAAAACTAGAAAATTAGCCACTTTTTTGCCGAGAGGATAATTGTTGCGACACAAGTAGAGAAAGATACTTCTAATAAATAATCTTAGTCCAATCGAAAAAATAACAAATGAAAAGCCTTCAAGTAAAGTGATCTTGAAAATAAAAGAAAAGAGGAACATCCCAATACTAAATCCGACGATTTTAGGTCCAAATTTCAAAAGATCATTGGCTAAAGAGTAGGTTCTAGGATTCACTCTAAAAATTTTGATATGCATATATTTATCTTCAGCATTTTCAAAGGCGCTATAAACTTCACTTGCTACTGCCATCATTAGCATCACAATCGATAGATAAAAGGGTCCATAGCTCAAAAACATAATCTCTTCTGATTCGACATACTTATTCGAAAAAGTAGGAAGCAAAAGACCGATAAGCGCGATAAAAATTATATTTGTTACAATGGGTTTTATAATTTGAAAGATTACTGAAAGTGGAGTTCCCCATTTAAGTAAGAATTTAGAGTGGTATAACTTATTCGAAAAGATTTTTCCAATGAGAGGTATTCTTTGCAAATTAAAAATGAACCCATTGTAAAAACTAATCAGTTGGTATTGGATTAAAAAGGTTAATATTTTATTCACCTCCTTTGTCCTCCTTTAAAAGTTCGACAATTTTCGATTCAAAATCTTCATCTTTTTTTAGGTGTTCAAAGGGCATGCATTTTCCATCACTTAATATGACTATTTCATCACATAGTTCTTTGGCAAGTTCAAGCATATGCGTAGAGAGAATCAAAATATGTTCTTTTTTTAATTCTTTTAATATTTTCTTTATCTCAGCCGCCATTACAACATCGATGGAAGTCAGTGGTTCATCTAAAAGAATTATTTTTTGTTTTCCAATGATAATTGAGAGGAGCGAGAGTTTCGATTTCATCCCATGCGAATAGTCTTTGATTAAGCGGTGTCTGTCTTCTTCAGAGAACGCCATCAAATCCAGGTAATGATCGGGAGCTTGACCTTCTCCGTTTAAATCATTAAAAAACTTAACATACTCATAGCCTGTTAAGAAATCGGGCAAAAAATTTTCTGAAAATAGCATGCCAACCTGCTCATAGCTGATATCAGAAAGCCTTCCGTTTTCTTCAAGAAAAAAGAGACCACCACTTTGTTCTAGTTCACCATAAATAATATTGAAAAAGGTCGTTTTACCTGCTCCATTTTTCCCTAAAAGACCATATATTTTGCCTGCTTCAAACTCAAAGTTAACGTCTTTTAAGACTTGTGTTTCTTTAAAATCTTTTTTAAGTGTTTTATTATTAACTTCATCCAATGGGCTCCTTACCTTTAATTAGTTTGAGTACTTTGTACCAGTAAAACTTAAGATAATAAAATCTTATCATACAAATTATTCATTAACGACTAAAAATTGAATGACAAAGGGGCTGATAACTGACGGTTTCGAGTATATTTCTGGCGAGTAAAGATCAAATAACTTTTATTAAGAAAACAAAGCCCCTGAGATCAGTCCAATCTGACTTCAGGGGTTTTTAATAGTTACTGATTAGCAAAGTGTTCATGTGTCCGTTCAAGATCAGGACGTATTCCTTCAAAGAGGGTAATAGAGATGTATTCAATATATTTTTCCTTATCTTTTTTATCTTTGTTGTGTGTCCAATTAGTCAGTAGGGAAGCAAAGGAATCGGTATAAAAGTCAATCAGGAAGTCCTTATAATCTTCAGGAATGACCATCTCTTTTGAAATGTCATCGACAATATTACGCATATTTTCAATGAAGTTATTATAGAAGAATTTTTTCAATTCATCTCTACCTAAGGCATTGATGGCTGAGCTAACTACGTGTTCATTTTCTTCCACATAGTTCATGGCAAAGCGCACCACTTCATCATATTCGGTAAAATAGTCATATTTTTGTATCGGTTCAATCGCTTCATCTTCAAACATCCAGTTGAGTAAATCGTAGATATTAGTAAAATGGTAATAAAATGTTTTGCGGTTGACGCCACAGTCTTCTACAATTTCACGAATCGATATCTTGTCTAAGGCTTTTTTATTCATTAGTTTCTTTAAAGAATCAGCTAAAGCTCTTTTCGTCATTGTTGTTGTAATTCGTTCTTTTTTCATACTTCCTCCTTGAATGAACAATCGGACAAATAATATAAAATGTCTAAAAATAGGCCAACTGTCCTTATATTGAACATTGTCTAATATATCTAGCTCTAATATACTCTAAAAGTAGTCGTTTAACAATCCTATTTAACGACAATATTTTTATTTAAGGAGGAAGTATGGAAAAAGTATTTAGAAAGATATTGCAGCATGACAAGCTTGTCTTGTTCTTTTTTATGATTGGATCTGTAATAAGTCTATTAAGTGTGCCTAGAGTACAGGTGAACTATGATATGAATGATTATCTTCCTTCAGACAGTCCTTCTACGCAAGCTTTATCAATGATGGAGGAAGAGTTTGAAGGTCAAGTCCCTAATGCGCGTTTAATGCTAGAGAACCTAACCATTCCTCAAGCGTTAGCATTTAAGGATAAAATTAGTCAAATTAAAGGAGTGGATGAGGTCCTTTGGTTAGATGACACTGTTAACATAACGGAACCATTGGATCAATATGATCAAGAGCTTGTTGAGGCTTATTATAAAAACCAAAATGCATTGTATTCAATTACTATCGATGAAAGAGAGCGAATAAAAGCGGTTGATGCTCTGCGCGATTTGATAGGAAATAGGGGATATTTGGAGGGAGCGGCGGTTAACACGGCAGTTGCAGCTGAATCCACGGTTGAAGAAATCGGTAAAATCATTAAGGTTACGATTCCAGTTGTCTTAGTTATTTTATTAATTACGACCAATTATTGGTTTGAGCCCCTTATTTTATTGTTAACGATTGGGGTATCAATTCTTTTAAATGCTGGGTCAAACTTGCTTTTTGGTACCATTTCCTTTGTAACCAGCGGTGCTGGCAATATTTTGCTCTTAGCAGTATCGCTTGACTATTCGGTCTTTTTACTTCATCGTTTTGAAGAAAATCGGCAGCTAGGTATGGAAGCTGAGGCAGCGATGGTCAAAGCTTTAAGTCAATCACGTGGTTCGATCGCTTCTAGTGGCTTGACCACCGGCATTAGTTTTGCTGCATTGACCTTAATGCAATTTAAAATTGGCCCTGATTTAGGTATAGCCTTAGCTAAAGGGATTGTGATTAGCTTACTTACTGTTTTTATCTTATTACCAGTCTTGGTTATAAAAACCTACCGTTTAATGGAAAGGACGAAACATCAACCACTTCTACCACAATTTAGAAGATTAGGTAAGGGCGTTACTAAAATGATGTTTCCATTAGTAGTTGTTTTTGCTATTTTGGTAGTTCCTTCTTTTTTAGCGCAAAAGGAAAATAACTACTATTACGGCCCTGAACATATATTTGGACCAGAGACAAAACTGGGTCAAGATTCTGCGAAAATCAAGGAACACTTTGGTCAGTCCAATCGGATGGTTTTAATTGTACCTAAAGGTGAGCAGACTAAAGAAATCGCTCTGAGTAATCAGTTGAAAAAAATTCCTGAGGTCAAGGAGATCATTTCTTATGTAGATACCGTTGGGCCTGAAATCCCAAAAGAGTTTTTAGATGCAGAGACCCTAAAGCTATTAGAATCAGAAAACTATAGTCGAATGATTCTAACAGTTGATTCGGAATATGAAGGAGAAAAATCTTTTAACTTAGTTGAGGAAATACGTGAAGCAGCTGATAAATTCTACCCTCATCAAGCCCATTTGGCGGGAGAAAGTGCGAGTACTTACGACCTAATGGATACCATAACAAAGGATAACTTGAGCGTCAATTTGATCTCAACAGCTGCTGTATTCATTGTTTTAGCCATTAGTTTCAAATCAATAATTATTCCATTCATCTTGGTTTTATCCATCGAAACAGCTGTTTGGATTAACTTAGCCACTCCTTATTTCACTGATCAGGTTCTTTTTTATTTTTCATATTTACTTGTAGGAGCGATTCAATTGGGGGCTACTGTTGATTATGCCATATTGCTGGCAAGAAGATATTTAGAAAACCGTGAAAGGCTTGAGAGAAAAGCAGCTATTATCGAAACGATTTCTAATGTTACGGTTTCAATTATGACATCCGGATCTGCCATTGTTTTAGTAGGGTCACTACTTGGTTATATAACGACCCACGGCATTTTAATGCAATTAGGAAGGCTGCTAGCTAGGGGATCTGTCTTTTCTATTTTAATTGTCCTTTTTGTTTTACCTGGTTTGCTTTATTTATTTGACAAGCCGATTGAAAAATTAACTTATGGTTTAAAATTCGTGAAGGAGGAACACTAAATATGAAGACTCAATTAATCAATAAATTGGTAAGTGGAATAGTTATTATGAATATTTTAAGCAGCAGTTTACCCAATGCTTTGGCAAGGGAAGTGAATTTAGCTAAAGAGGAGGTTGTGTATGGACTGTTAAATTATGACGGAAGTCTTAATGATGCCTATATAGTTAATATTTTTGATCAGGAAGGGGATATTACCGATTACGGTGACTATACTGAGGTTAGAAATATGACATCGGAGACTGAGTTGAAGCTAAAGGAGGGAAAGGTCGACTTTACGAATGGTAAAGATAAGCTGTATTATGAAGGGAAATTAAATAATCAACAACTACCATGGGCAATTTCGATTAAGTATTTACTTAATCAACAAGAAGTAAGCGCTCAAGACTTGATGGGTCAATCAGGCGATTTGGAAATAAAATTAAGGATTAAAGAAAATGAACAAGTGGATCCTTTCTTTTTTAATAATTATGGTCTTCAGGCTACTTTAGTTTTTGATACTGAAAAAGTAAAAGCTATTCAAGCAGAAGAAGCAACTATCGCTAATGTGGGGAAAAACAAACAATTAACTTATACTGTTTTACCTAAACAAGGTGCCAATTTTTCAATCAAGGCTAAAGTAGAAAATTTTGAAATGGAGCCAATCGCTATTAATGGTATCAATATCAATTTGGGATTTGATTTGGAAGATGCCAACTTGCTTGAAAAAATTGAAGAATTACAAAGTGGTGTTAAGCAAATAGATGAGGGGGCAGGCGAATTAAAAGATGGAGCTTTGCAATTAAGTGAAGGGTCTGGTCAATTAGCAAGTGGTAGTCAGCGTTTAGAAGAAGGAGCTGTCAGGGTAAATAACGGAATTGTCACGCTAAAAAAAGGGATTGAGCAAATGCATGCCGGATTAGTGGAGCTCGATAGTCATTCCGAAGAATTGAGACAAGGTTCGGATCAATTTAAAGCACTAATCAATGCATCGAATGATCAATTAAGCTTGCTAGCAGAAAAGTTAGGTAAGCTGCAACAATTAAATCAAGCATCGATCGAAATGCAAGCCGGAATAGGGGAGTTAAATAGTGGGATTACCCAATTGAATCAAAGTGTAGGCTACCAGCAATATACAGCAGCTTTAGGACAGAATGGTTTAGACATGCAGCAATTGCAAGCAGGCAATAATAATGGAATGCAAGCCGTAAACAATTTAAACCTATCCTTATCCAGTGTCGCTTCTCAAATCAGGGCTTCAGAAATTGAGAATAAGGAAGAGCTAGCTGCTCAGCTTGATCAAGTCATTGCTCAGACACAAGCAGCGAATTTGGAACAAGTACTTGCGGCTAACAATGCGATGATTGATGCCACAGCCCAATATTTAGAGACAGTTTCTAGCTCAACTATGCAACTACAAGCAGGTAGTCAAGAGTTGACGACTGCTTATTCAGACTTTCACGCAGCCATTCAAGCAATGGTTAGTACTTCAGATGAGCTAGTAGCTGAACTACCTAAATTAAGTAGCGGTGTGGAAGATTTGGCAGTTAAATATACTCAATTTGATCAAGGACTCGATGATTATACGGGATCTCTTGGAAAGCTTGTGTCCAGTCATCAAGCTATTTTAAATCGTATTAGAAGTTTAAGTGAGGGCAGCGCCTCATTAGTGGAAGGCAGTTCTTCATTAGACGCTAATTTGAATCGATTAGTTAACGCTTCTAATGATTTATATGAGGGCAGCGACAAACTAAAGCAAGGTTCTAATAAGTTTAAGAATAAAACAGCCGGCTTAGATCAAGAAGTAGAGCAAGAAATTGATGCGACTCTTTCTGAACTGACAGGAAATGCCAATCAACCGATTTCTTACGCTTCAAGCAAGAATGGAAAAATCAAGTCCGTGCAGTTTGTCTTGAAGACAGAAAAAATACAAGCAGACAAAGAAGAGCCAGAACTCGAGCGAGAAGAATCGCAACCTTCAGTCTGGGAAAAAATAAAAGATTTATTCCAAAAGAAAGAGGATTAAATAATTCATAAAATATTTATAGTTGTTGAATAATTAGTAGCCTAAAAGCAAAACAGTTCGAATAATCGCTTGAAGGGGTAACTGAGAAGAGGCGATTTGACAAAGATTTAATTTAAAAAATACTAAAACTATAAAAGAAGTTAGACTAAAGTGTCTAACTTTTTTTATAGGAGAGACTATTTTTTCTTAGCATTCAAGTTAATCGACCCAACTAAATAGGAGCGGCAATCAGGATTATTTGATAGCTTCATAATTTCATTATGCGCAAAGGATTGATTAAAATCGTACAGAAAGTCATTGTTTTTAGTTTTGTAGATATTCAATCCATAAAGTAATAAGAAGGGGTTGGGTTGTAAACTTTCCCCCTTAATCATCATTGTAAATAAAGTTAAATGAATAAATAGGTAGGCTAATACAGAAGGCCATGTGAATGACTGAATCATATAGACCGTCGTCACATTGGAAATCAAAAAAGAGACGGGTTGACCATTGATATCGGTGATTTTATCTTTGGTAAAGTCTTCTATATGATATTGGTCTTGCTGAATATAGGCTTTACGGGCGTATTGCTTTTTCAAATGGGCATAGAGCCATCTACTTAAAAGACCTAAAACGAATAGGACCACGAGGACAATCAATATAACATGAAAATGATTGAGCTTGTATTGATCAAAGTTACTATAGAGTATTTTTAACGTGAACAAAATAATTGATAGGGACATGGAGCTGATATAATAGATAATTTGATAAAGTCTTGGTAAGTCTTTTAACATACTATTCCTTTCTTTTGCCAAAGTAACGTACATAGTTAGTAAACCATAATATTTAATAAAATAAGAATGATATGCTTCAATCAAAACAATTACTGTTTAATTTTTAAATGTGTAATCGTTTTTAATATTTTTATGATTATTTGCTATAATAAGAGAAAAATGACGACGGAGGGTAGTTATGCGTATTGTTCAAATAGTCCTAGCAGAGGATGAAGCGATTCAACGAAAAAACATGACGCGGATGATTGAAGCAGCGTGTCAAACACTCCATATCAAGCCGATTATTACTTGTTATGAATCCGCCGAGGCTTTTTTATTTCATTTAGAAGACCATCAAGAATGGCAAATCGCTTTTCTCGATATTGAAATGGCTGAAATCAATGGCATGGAATTAGCCCATCAATTAAAAGAAAAGGCCCCTTATTTAAAAATTATTTTTGCTACGGCTTATGCGGAATATGCTGTGGAAGGCTACCAAGTAGATGCGCTAGATTTTTTGTTAAAGCCGATTAATACAACAGCAATAGAGCGGGCACTTTCTAAATATCTGCTGATTCAACCGAAATCTGAACGTTTTCTGGTTGTTGAAGACCTGATAGGAAAGCGATATGTCTTGGAACTTGATGATTTGATCCTGGTTGAGGTTAATAAACGTGAGTTGCGGTTAGTTTTATTAGACCAAGAGCTTTTTATAACAGGGGCATTAGCTCGTTTTAAAGAGGACTTAGACCAACGGTTTGTAGCACCACATCGTTCTTATTTAATTAATTTGAATCATGTTGAGAGTATTGGGAAAGAAGAAGTCATTCTTTCTTCTGGTGCAAAGGTTCCTCTCTCGCGTCGCTCAGTTAAGACAATTCAAAAGGCTTTTATCGAACATTATAAAGGAAGTGCCTTTTATGGTTAAAGCGTTAGTAAGTTTAGTGCTTTTTGTTTTATTGCTGAGTCTGTGGTATATCTACCGTTTAAGACTGGATTTGCGTTTTCATCAAATTCAGCAAAAGGAATTGGATGACTATGCACTGGAAGTCGAGTCAATCTACCGGCAGATGCGGGGTATCCGGCATGATTACCGCAACCATCTTCAAGTCATTCAAGCCTATTTAACCAGTCAAGACTATCAAGCCTTGGATCAGTATCTGCAAGAACTGACGAATGAAATGAATCAAGTGGATACGATTATTCGGACCGGAAATACCTTAATTGATGCCTTGGTTAATACCAAGTTGACTCGGGCTCAAGCAAAGGGAGTCGACGTTCATGCCAACGCAATCGCCCCTAAAAATCTAAGTATTCATTCGACGGATTTGGCCGTTATTTTAGGGAATTTATTAAACAATGCACTTGAAGCAACCATTCATGCAAAGGATAAGCAGCCGGCCTTTATCCGTTTATACATTGCCCCCTTAAAAAACACTTTTTATATCAGCGTTCAAAACTCCATGGCTCAAAGACCCAGACAGAACTTCTTATCTTTAAAAGCGCTCAACCGGCAAGGCTTTGGGTTAAAACGGATTGATGCGGCAGTCAATAAAAATCAAGGCATTGTTAATAGACAATGGGAAGAAGGGGTTTTTGCGACAGAAGTTACCTTGCCTTTGCAAAATGACCACTCATGTCAAAATTAGAACCATTGATGCACTTTCTGTTTTGAAGGTGCATTTTCCTTCTATAATATTGTCAAGAAAAGGAGAGGTGATTGCAATGAGAGACCGCATCCATACTTTAAAATTTTTAGTCACTCGTTTGTGGCAATTTGATCAATGTTTTTTCTTTTATTATTTCCTCGATATTGTATTAAGAATTATGACCCCCCTTTATCAACTATTTGTATCGGTCCATCTTATTTCTATATTAATGAAAGAAAGTGACCTCTTATCCTTTTCAAAGCAAGTGTTAGGAGTCATCGGTGGATTAATTGTTTTGGAAGCTTTAAAAACATTTGTATTGACTACCATAGAAAAGCATAGAGTATCATTTCACATACATATGTTTAATGATGTTTTTGCAGAAAGAGCAAGATTGGATTATCCTCTGTTAGTCGGGTCAGATGCCGCTAAACTCTTTGATAATGCGTCACGGTGTTTAGACCATAGTGAGGAAGCATTGGGTGGTATCATTGCGAACTCTGCTGAAGTGATGATTGCCTTGCTATCCGTTTTAATCTACATCAATGTTTTAGCTCAACTGTCTAGTATCTTTCTCTTGTTACTGGTCGTGATGATCAGTGGCTTATTGGTAATCAAGCATTTCCAAAATAAATTATTAAAGGCTAATCGTCCCCTTCATGTCAAGAATAATACGAAGTTTAGCTATTTGAATCATACGATGGGAGATCAACGAGTGGCTAAAGATGTTCGACTCTATTCCATGAGCGCTTGGTTTAAGGACATTTTCGATCAACTTTGGGCAGACTATGAAAGGATTGTGCACCCTGAGAATAAATGGAAACGGATTGAAGGGCTCTATGTAATGAGCATGCTAGTGATCATGATGGGCCTTGCATATCATCAAAGTGTGCAAGAGATTCGAGCAGGCCAAATGGAGCCGTCAAACTTTTTGATTTATGCGAGCTTGGTAACCATGATGGCAAGCAGTTTAACCAACTTTATTAATGCGAGCGCCACCTTTTTCTTACAAAATGAAAAGTTAATGGCTCTGTATTATTATTTTAACCAGAGACCCGTCTTGAACCACCAGCCGCACGAAGCAATACCACAAGAAATTAAAACAATCGAGTTTCGTAATGTGACCTACACTTATCCGAATGCGAACCGACCGATTATTAACAACTTCAATTTAAAGATTCATGCTAATGAAAAGCTAGCTATCGTTGGTGAAAATGGAGCAGGCAAAACCACTTTAATTAAATTAATGCTAGGACTTTTAAAACCCGATCATGGTGAAGTATTAATCAATGGCATTGATCGAAGTAAATTTGCTATTGAAGATTATTACCGCCTGTTTGCGCCTGTTTTTCAAGATAATTACCTTTTTACGTTTACGATCAAAGACACTATTCTTCAAGGATATGAGGAAGATGCGCTTCGTTACCACCAAGTGCTCAATCAAAGTGGTATGGCTAAAGTGGTGGCCAGTTTGCCTCAGGGCGATCAAACTGCCATTGTTCGTGAAGTAAATAGTGAAGGCATGCAGTTATCCGGTGGGCAATTACAAAAATTAAAGTTAGCGCAAGCTTTATACAAAAAGGCTCCAATATTAGTGCTTGATGAACCGACAGCGGCTCTTGACCCGATTAGTGAGAGTGAAGTCTATCAGAATTATTTAGCCTTTTCGAAAGGGAAGATCGCCCTGTTTATATCCCACCGTCTAGCCTCGACCCAATTTTGTGAGCGAATTATATATTTACATAAGGGGCAAGTAGCAGAAGAGGGAAGTCACAAAGACTTAATGCAAGAAAAGGGCGCTTATTATCATATGTTTGAAACGCAAGCTTATTATTATCGGGAGAAGATCACAGAGCCTGAGAGTGAAGAACTTAGTGAGCAAGGAGGACTAATCTAATGACCAAGCGTCAATTATTTCTAAGAACATTTAAAGATATCTGGCAGTACGGTAAGCAAGGGCTTCTTTATAAGTTAGTAATCAGTATTTTTTCTAGTGCCATTCCTTTCTTAAATTTCATCTACATTGCTCAAATCCTAACTCATTTAGCAGCCAAAGATTTCGACCACGTCTATCAGCTAATTGCTCAATACCTCGTGCTCTTTTTAATTTTAAATACGCTGGTCCATTGGTTAAAACCAATGGTCGACAAAAAACATCAAGCCATACTGCGTAAAATAACGGCTTTACCTAACGAAAAATTACTGGTCATGAATTTCCACTATGCGGATGAGGCGACGATTAAGGAAAAAATCCACCAAATAAACCGTGATCAAATTCAAAATGCTTCCAGTTTCAAAGTTATTTATCATAACACTTACTTATTAGTGGAAGCTCTCGTTCAAATTGTTTTTGCCCTTATTCTTTTAACGCCTTTGTGGCAATTGGATAAAGGGTATCCTTTCAATTGGTTTCACCCCTATAGTTTAAATGGTATACTCATTGTTCTTATTATAGTAGTCATCACGCTTCAGACAATTTGGTCTCAAAAAACCATGCAAGGAGTAGACGAGTTATCCGGTTGGTTACTTAAGACGAATAATGCCTTTAATTATTTGGCTCATAACCTGAGTGAAGTAGAAGCTGGGAAAGAAGTGAGACTGTATCATTTACAAGATAAAATTAAACAGCATACGCAAAGGTATTTGGATGAATATAAGGTGTTTGAGAGAGTGTACTATGGAGGCTTTGGTAAAGTTCGCTTAATCAACAATGTGGGTTCACAACTTGTCACCGGAGCCATTTATTTATTAATTGGGGTACGTGTTATTTCTGGGAATTTATCGGTAGGCTTGGTTGTTCAAATGATTGGAGGGATCAACCAATTGATGGTGTCTTTGATTGAAGCCATGGCGTTTTTAAACATTTTTGCCCAAACAGCTCCCATGCAAAGGTACTATGAATTAATGGATTTACCTGATGAAGAAGCCAAAGGTTCTCTTCCGATTGAAAAAAGACTGGATAATGATTACCAATTGACTGTAAAGAACCTTTCTTTCACTTTCCCAGGTGCTGATCAAGCAACCTTACAGGGTATTACTGAAACGTTTGAAGTGGGCAAACACTATGCGATTGTTGGAGAGAATGGATCCGGTAAGACGACATTCATAAAAGTGTTGATGCGACTTTATGAACCTACTCAAGGAAAAGTTCTATTGAATAAAATTGATGCCGATAAATACGCTTTAAAAGAATTTTACCAATTATTCTCCGTAGTTTTTCAAGATTTCCGGTTGTTAGGACTTTCTATGGCAGAAAATATTGCAGTTCGACCAGATTATGATCGCCATCAAGTAAATAATGCGCTTAGAGAACTAGGTCTGAACGATTTTGTAGAAACGCTTGATAGAGGAATTGAAACATATTTAGGCACGGAGTATGATCCTGAGGGGGTCCATGTTTCTGGTGGGCAGGCTCAAAAAATTGCCATGGCCCGTGCCATATATAAAGATGCGCCAGTTTTTATTCTAGACGAGCCGACGGCAGCCTTAGATCCGATGGCTGAATTTGAAATTTACCAAAATTTTTCCCAAATTGTAAGGGATAAAACAGCCTTCTATATTTCCCACCGTTTGTCTTCTTGCCGCTTTTGTGATGAAGTTCTCGTTTTTGATCGAGGACGAATTGTTCAAAGAGGTAGTCATGAAAACTTGGTTCACCAAGAAGGTAAATACAAGGAGTTGTGGCAAGCACAAGCACAGTATTATCAGTAAACAGTCACAGACATCTCTTGTTTTTGAGATGTCTGTAGTTGTATAGTTTTCGTTTTAAATAGTTGCCCTAAACAGCTCTTGTTCAGAATGATGGAAGGAAAACGCGTTGAAAAGTTAGGCCCTGCACCCATCCAAACAGGATAGGAAGCACTATTAGCTGAAAATCGTTCATTGCTCAGAGCGAAGTTGATTTTTATTGGCCTGTTAAAGGTAAATTTATTTTTAATATCTAGTCGCTTATATTTTTAATATAAAGAGAGTTTTAAGCAAAATCATTATTTTAGTATTATAATATAATAACGTAAAACTTTTGATGTTGATTAAGATTCACTATGCAATTATAGGATAAGAAGTAATAATGTGAAAAAATTGTTCAACCACTGATAAAAAAGTGGCCGGTTTTAGCCACACTATTAATGAGTGTAATAATAAGTGGATTTACGGTTAATGCTCAAAATAAATAGCCATCCAACCAAGAAACCTATTCTATTATAACTGCTTCTGATTATGCACCTTTTGAATTTACCGATGATGAAGGTAATCTTAAAGGAATTGACATTTAAATTCTCGAAGCCATAGCTGAAGAAGCTGGCTTCAAGATTGATTATAAAATTATGCCTTCTTCTGGCCTGCAAGCCTTAGAAAGTAATCAAGCAGATGGGATGATTGCTGCTATGGGTATAACTATGAAAGAAAAGAGACCTTTGATTTCTCAGACCTTTATTTTGAAGTAGGCTCGATGTTTACAGTGAAAGAAGATTCGAAGATGGTGGGCGATATTTTGGAAGTTATGCCAAATTTAGCAAATGATGGGATGACCATGGTGGTAACCCACGAGATAGGCTTTGCCCGCGAAGTGTCAGACCGAGTGATCTTCGTGGAAGAAGGCTATGTAATTGAAGATGCCGATACCAATCTAATTTTTAAACATCCTGCCGAAGCCAGAACCAAAAGTTCTTGGATAAGGAGTTATAATCAATTGCGACTCAGTCTAATTATAGGCTGAGTTTTTAATTGTATCTAACTAGTATATTAAGACGTGTACCTTCTTGAAAATAATATTGTTTAGGAAGATTTAAATATGCAACCCTTAGACCAACTCCACAAAACTATTGCAGACCCAATGAATCAAGCGTATAGTAAAAAAGGTGTTCTGCCACTTTATAAATAATGTAAGAGGAAAGATGAGTCATTGTGAAGCAAGCCCTAAGCAAAAACCAGAGGTCCGTCCCCTCTTTTGGAATGATTCCAGTATGTCTAGTCCAAGCTCCTGTTGGTGCCGCAGCAGCTACGGCTATTTTAGAATTTTTAATTGCTTATGGGGTGGAAGAAGTTATAAGTGCGGGCTGCTGTGGGGCTTTAGAAGATATAGCAGAAAACACTTTTTTAATTCCCTTTAAAGCCTTGCGAGACGAAGGGAATTCCTATCATTATCAAGAACCTACTCGTTTGGTTGAAATGAATCGTCGAGCTTTAAAAGCGATTGAACAGGCCCTATCCTACCACTAACTCCCCTATCAAGAAGTGACCACTTGGACAACCGATGGCTTCTACCGTGAAACGAAGGACATGGTGGCTTATCGCAAGGAAGAAGGTTGTGCAGTAGTTGAGATGGAATGTGCTGCTTTGGCTGCGTGTGCCGAAATGCGCAATATTATCTGGGGACAAATTTTATTTACTGCCGATACCTTGGTCAACCTCGATCAGTACGATACTCGTAGTTGGGGAGAAGATTCCTTTGAAGATGCTCTCATTCTTTGTCTAGATGCTGTTATAAATATCTGAGGAAATTTACTTTCATCTTTTTAAGACTTACTTTCGCTTGTGATATAATTAAACGAAATAGAGGAGGAATAATATGCAGGTAAAGATTACAAGAAATGCTTATTTTATGGGGGGATTAATGCCCCTAACTGTCTATCAGGATGGCAAGTCAATTGGGAAAATACATACGAATGAGACAATCACTCTTGAGGTAGTAGAAGGTTCAACTATAGTTGTTAAGCAATTAGGGATGAGAAGCAATCCCCTAGAGGTCAAATCGGGTGATTATATAGAGATTTCAGGTAAACCCTGGTTAGGTCTTCTTCAAGTTGTTCTTCTAATTAGTTTTCTTTTTTTATCATATATTTCAGACAATACTTTTAAAATAATTAGTTATTTTATACTACCGATTCTCTATTTTTCCTCCGTATTTTTAATTGAAAATTTTAAGCTGGAGAAAAAGAAATAAAATCATCCTGTAATTTAGGAACTATTTTGCTATTCCATTTATAGATAATGAGAATCTAATGGCATCAATTATGCAGCTGATCGATGATTTATAGGCGAAAAAACAGGCTAATTGAATCATTATCTTGAGCTGTGTTTCAATCCTATTAAGCATAATGCTGATAAAAGTAACTCTAAGTATGAAGTTAAAAAGATCATTAAAAATAAGCGATTTCTAAGTGTCAAACTTCTGACAGCTCCAAGATGTCTTTTCTTATCCCGAGTCCAAATACTTTAGAAGTTTTGAGTAATAACTCCATTTATTTTAAGTCCCCCTTATAGAAAGGAGAAAAATAAGTGGATTTATATTTCTGAACGTTCGGAAATTCAACTTAAGAAACTTTAGATTAAAGTGAAACAAGTCCCAAATAGAGGACTATAATGAGCTTATTCTTAGCTTAGGAGGCAATTATGTCACAAAACAAATGGACACGCGCAGCGATCTTACAGGATATTAAGGAACAAAAGGTTCAATTCATTCGTTTAATGTTTACCGATATTATGGGGAAAATTAAAAACGTAGAAATTCCAGTCTCACAAATCGAAAAAGCTCTTGATAATAATATGACTTTTGATGGTTCCTCCATTGATGGTTTTGTTCGGATAGAAGAAAGTGATATGTATTTGGTACCGGATTATGATTCTTGGTTAGTTTATAATTGGAAAGAAGGAAGCGGTAATGTTGCTTCTTTAATTTGTGATGTGGAAACAGCCCATCGTCAGCCCTTCTCAGGTGATCCGAGAACTAACCTGAAAAGAGTGCTTACTAAAATGCAAAAACTAGGTTTTACTTCATTCAACTTGGGGCCAGAACCAGAATTTTATCTTTTTAAAAATGATGAGAATGGGAATCCCACCATGGAATTAAATGATAAGGGAGGCTATTTTGACTTAGCTCCGATTGATTCAGCAGAAAATACTCGTCGTGATATTGTTTTAGAGTTAGAAGACTTAGGGTTTGAGATTGAAGCCAGTCACCATGAATGCGGACCTGGCCAACACGAAATTGATTGGAAATATTCAGATGCTTTAACAGCTTGTGATAACATTCAAATTTTCAAATTAATTGTTCGCTCAGTAGCCCATCGTCATAATATGCACGCATCCTTTATGCCAAAACCGGTTTATGGTTTGGCAGGTTCAGGTATGCACTTTAATCTGTCTTTGTTTACAGAAGATGGTAATGCTTTTTATGACCCGGAAGGTAAAGAGGGGCTTTCGCAAACAGCTTATTATTTCATTGGTGGTTTAATGAAGTATGCATCAGCTTACACAGCTATTGTGAATCCAACTGTTAATTCATACAAGCGCTTAGTCAGTGGCTATGAAGCGCCTGTTTATATTGCCTGGTCTGGTCAAAACCGTTCACCATTAATTCGCATTCCAGCTGCGCGTGGTAATTCTACTCGTATCGAAGTTAGAAGTGTAGATCCTTCAGCTAATCCTTATTTAGCCTTAGCTTCACTATTAACAGCTGGACTAAAAGGGATTGAGGAGAAAATTACTCCTCCAGCAGAAGTACGTGAAAATATTTATGAAATGGATCAAGAAAAACGTATGCTTAAAGGGATCTATCAGCTCCCAGCTAGTTTAAAAGAGGCTGTGAATGCACTGAAGACCAGTCCAGAAATAATGGAAAGTTTAGGTGAACATATCGCCAGTAACTTTATTCGAGAAAAAACATTGGAATATGAGGATTATTTAAAAAATGTTTCCCAATGGGAACTGGATCGATATTTTGAGACCTATTAATAGAGGTAGAGAAAATAAGGACTTAGCATTCTTTATTGCTTAGTTCTTATTTTATTGTTAAAATCAATAAGTAATTAATAAGAGCGCATCCATTAAAATAGGAGGGCTTAAATGACATGGAAAATAAAACAATTTAATGACTTGAGCACTTACGAACTTTATCAAATATTGCAATTACGGTGCCAAGTATTTGTGGTTGAGCAAAAGTGTCCCTATTTAGACATTGATTATTTAGATATAGAGGCTGATCATTTATTCCTTGAAGAAAATGGGGAAATATTTGCCTATTGTCGATTATTAGCTCCTGGGGTGAGTTTTGAAGAAGCATCAATTGGTCGTGTTTTGGTGAAAGAAGATCAACGGAATCAAGGCTTATCTTATCAAATAATGACTAAAGCTATTGAATTTCTATTTAATCAAAAAAATTATCCTTCGATCAAGCTATCCGGTCAAACTTATTTGATCGATTTTTACAAGGGCTTAGGCTTTCAACCAACTAGTTCAGCTTATCTAGAGGATAATATTGAACACATTGATTTACTGTTAAATAAGAAACTTCATAATGGAGAGAAGGAATGAAAAAATGAAAAAAATGATATTAAGTTTAATTGCAACCGTTGTGCTATTGCCACTAGTCAATCCTATTGATGCTGAGGATGACCAAACAACAGTGGAAGTAACTAGCGAGTATGTATCAAAAAAAGATGACCAAGCAATTATTGAATTTTTACCACAGGCTTATCTTGAAGCTAAGATGGAAGTAAGTGATGAAATTGAAGCCTTTAAAGAAAAATACAGAAAGTTCCGTTTAACGGAAGTCTATCAGGACCTGCTGAAAGAAGACCCGGAAGTTGAGAATTTTACCGGTTATATGTCGGTTGCTTTAAATCAGCTAAACAGTATAGTGGATCAAACCTACCTAGTTTATTTGAGAAACTACCAAGAGCGATTAGCTAAAATCGAACAAGATTTTGAGTTGGGACAATTGCAATTAACAGAAGAAGTTGCCAAGTTTGTTTCGGATTATTCTTTAACAGAGCCTGAGAAAGTAAAAGCTAAAGAATATAGTCAAGAGGAATTATTAACTCATTGGAAAAATTATGCCTATTACCAGCAAACATTAGACTTGGATAAACAAATGGAAAGTTTGTATCAAAAACATTTTGATAATCTTGCTTCATTGCCTGAAGACCAGCAAACTTATGAGGCCAATCGTGATAAAATTCAAGATATGTATCAGGAATTCGTAGATCAATTAGAATTTGCTGACCAAATTAAAAAAAGTGATTTGACTAAGATCAGTGAGTCGCAGGAGACGCTTAGTGATTTATTAGAACAATTAAAAAACATATCGCTTGAGGATGCAATTAAAGAGCAAAAGCTTTTTGAATAAATAGATTTTTATAGCCAGTTTTACTGGCTTTTTTATTACAAATATTACGAATGCGTATTATTCATTATTTTTACACAATGATATGATATACTTTGTAAGTAAAGTCAACCGAATTAATAAAGGAGGATCCATAATGAGACACAAAGCAATCAAGACAAGCCTATTGTCTATTTCAATGTCAGTATTAGCTACAGTAGCAGTTACTCAAATAGATAACTTACCAAGTGTTTATGCCCAAGAAAGTAATTATGCAATCGGTAGTTATACGGTACAGGCCGGCGACGGAGTTTATCGTATCGCGGTTAATCATGGAATGACTATGGATGAGTTGAAGGAATTAAATGGTTTAACTAGCAACCTAATCCATCCAGGAGATGTACTGAAGGTATGGGTGAAGAATGCTCATTCAGTTGTAGAAAATCAGGCAGATATTAAAGAGGAGACAACAGAAACACCTACAACAAAAACAGAAACAAGTCCGACAATTAATCAAAATGTTTCTACTAATCAACCAGCAGTATTTGTATCTCATGCAAAAACTTATACCGTACGTTCAGGCGATTGGTTAGCTAGAATAGCTGACATGCATGGGATTACGGTTGCGCAATTGAAGACTTGGAATAATCTAAGAAGTGACTTAATTCATCCAGGCAATGTTTTGATTGTGGCAAAAGGTGAAGCGTCAAGTCCAGCACCAACACCAGAAAAGCCGGCTGAACCAACACCAGAAAAACCAAGCACACCGACAGTAAGCAAAACTTATACGGTAAAACGAGGCGATTGGCTAAGCAAAATAGCTAATATGCATGGGATTACGGTTGCACAATTGAAGTCTTGGAATAATTTAAGAAGTGACTTAATTCATCCAGGCAATGTTTTGATTGTGGCAAAAGGTGAAGC
>NZ_JBNUPE010000012.1:0-59361 GCF_050409585.1 Facklamia sp. P9177 | reverse complement strand
AGAGCGCATGACTGTTAATCATGATGTCGTAGGTTCGAGCCCTACTGGCGGAGTTTTTTTTTTATAGATTTCTTTTTGCCGCCTTAGCTCAGCAGGTAGAGCGCTTCCATGGTAAGGAAGAGGTCGCCGGTTCAATCCCGGCAGGTGGCTTTTATAAAATAAATAAACAATTTTAAGTTTTATTACGAAGAATTTCTCTTTAACTTCTTCTAATAAAGCTTTTTCTTTTCTTCAATTTATTTTTGAAGAAAGATTTCCCTGTAATACTAGTTAAGTTATAATTTCAAAACTTATATCCACTCACTGTCTTTAAACTTTCATTATTCTTGCTATAATTTCTATTATTTTAACTTGATAATAAAGTAATAAACCTCTAAACTATAGAATGTTGTTAAATAACTTTAAAGGAGTTAAAGAATGAGAGAAAATATTGTAAATCAGTCACAGTTTGTTAAGATCATTGAGTCTTCTGTAAATAAGAAGGTTGGATTGTTCGAACAGAGTAAAGCGCGTTATTTTGTACGTTCTATGTATGCAGGAGCTATGTTAGTATTAGCTACAGCTATTGGCGTTTATGCTGCGGATTATATTAATGTTGGAGCTCCTCATATTGGCAAGTTCGTTTATTCAATCCTATTTGCTTTTGGTCTTTTATTTATTTTATTCCTACATCAAGAATTAGTTACTTCAAATATGATGTATTTAACGGCAGGTACTTATCACAAGTTTATAAGTCCTAATAAGACCGTTCAGATTCTTCTATTTTGTACCCTTGGTAATCTAGTTGGAGCTTTTGTAGCGGCCTTTATCGTTGCCCAAACAGGCGCTTTCAGTCAATTGACTGCTGAAAGCTTTATTGTTACTACTGTAAATGGAAAGTTAGGTAAAGATTTAGCTTTGATCTTCATCGAAGGGATTTTAGCCAACACCTTTGTAAACATAGCAATTGTTGGTTATTTATTGGCTAAAGAAGAAATTGCTAAGATAGTTATTGTTTTCGGCGCTATCTTCATGTTTGTGTTTTTAGGTTATGAACATGTGGTGGCTAACTTTGGATCATTTAGTTTAGTTGCTTTTAGTAATTATCAAGCAGAAGCTCTTCAGTTAGTGCCTGTTCTTTTAGCTTGGACTGTTGCTTGGGTTGCAAACTTTATTGGTGGCGGACTTGTTATTGGTCTCGTCTATGCATGGTTAAATGATGCTGGACTGGCACTTCATGATTAAAAAAATTAAGAAACCCTTGCAGCTTACATTAGCCACAAGGGTTATTTTTTATTTGTTAGGCAGAATGGTTAGTTCTTTATTCGCTAAGTTGATGACTTCACAGCCTGTTTCTGTAACGACAACTAGGTCTTCTATGCGTACGCCCATTTCACCTGGAAGATAGATACCGGGCTCAATTGAAAAAACATTTCCCACTTCTACTTTATTATGATTATGTTGGCTAACATCCCCATATTCATGGACGTCTCTACCAATAAAATGTCCGGTGCGGTGAGTGAAGTATTCACCATAGCCCGCATCTTCGATGATTTTTCTTGCGGTTAAGTCAATGGATGCAAATGACACCCCTGGTTTTACCTGTTTGATAGCCTCTTCGTTCGCTTTTAAAACAGTTTGATAGATTTCTTTATGCTTATCGGACACTTCGCCAAAAAAGACAGTTCGAGTCATATCTGAACAATATCCTTTATAACTTGATCCAATATCAATGATGATATTTTGTCCCACTTGAGGTAAACTATCATCGGTACTATGATGGGGGTCAGCACCATGGGGTCCATAGGCAATAATCGGTTCAAATGAAAAGCCGTCGCATTCGTACTCTTTATATAATGAAGCTAGTTGTTCTTTTATTTCATTTTCACTAGTGGTTGCATCTATCTTTTTAATCAGTGCTTGCATGACTTGATCGTTCCGATGTGATGCTTCCCGCATGATATCAATTTCTTCTTTTGATTTGATAGCACGAATTTTATCCACTAAGGGACTTCCATTTACATATTCAGCATTAGGATGTTGTTTCATCAAGTGAATTAAAAAATGACTTGGCCAGTTTTTATCAATACCGATATTACCAGCCTCTAAAGCTTCAGCTAATTCTCTAATAATGGGTTCTCCATCATTATAATATTTAATAGCTAGATTATCTTTTTCCTTAAAAGTAGGGAATAATTGGTTAAGAATCAGTTGCATTTGTCCATTACGCTTAATTGACAATAATAAAAGTCTTTCACCAGGATCTGTATGGTATCCTACTAAATAATCAATTGTAGAGGGGTCAGATATTAAAAATTGTGAGATATCTTTTTTCTGCATAGCGTCTAGTAGTTTTTTTGTAGCTAATTTGTTCATATTTTTCCTCCTACTTGGTAACTTCTACATAAACTATTATAATAGAAGAAAATGGTTATTGTAATGATTGGAGGTAAAAAATGCAAAAGATATTTATTAGAATGATAAGATTCTACCAAAAATACATCTCCCCCTTAACGCCTCCTTCGTGTCGCTATTCACCAACTTGTTCAAGTTATACCATTCAAGCGATTGAGCGGTTTGGAGCACTTAAAGGTTCTTTAATGGGTTTAGCACGTATTTTAAGATGTCACCCCTTCCGTGAAGGAGGATTAGATCCTATACCGGATCATTTTACTTTAAGAAGGCAGCGGGTCAATAAATAAATTTTACCATGGGTTAATGAGACTATGGTAAAATAGTAATTAAGTTGAAAGTAGGTGAAAGGATGCTAGAGTGGCTCAATCAGTTCCTAGGCAACCATCCATTTGTGAGTTTACTGGATATTTTCATTGTCTGGTTCATTATTTATCGATTAATAGGCTATGCTAAACAATCTCGGGCAATGAATCTTTTGCAAGGAATAGGCTTAATTATTTTTGCCAAATTTGTAAGTCAAGGAATTGGTTTACAAACAATCGATTGGCTATTGGGGCAAGTTATTTCATGGGGAGTAGTCGCCCTTATTATTTTATTCCAAGCTGAATTGCGAAAAGCGTTAGAAAGTTTAGGGAAAATCCTTTTTAGAAATAGACAATCTTCAAGAAATCCGAGTGAAGAGTTAATTGAGGATTTAAAAAAATCCTTACTCTATATGTCAAAGCGTAAAATTGGAGCGCTCATTTCTATTGAAGGTGAAGATTCTTTAGAAGAATATATTAGTACTGGGACAACATTAGATTCTGAAATTTCTAGTCAATTATTAATCAATATCTTTATTCCCAACACGCCTTTGCATGATGGAGCAGTCATTATCAATGACTTTAGAATTGCGTCTGCCTCTTGTTATTTACCGCTTTCGGAAAGTAAATTAATTCCTAAGGAATTAGGAACAAGGCACCGGGCGGCAATTGGACTGGGAGAGAAAACAGATGCTTTGACATTAATAGTATCCGAAGAAACGGGCGCAATTAGTATTGTAAAGAATGATTTTTTACATCGTGATCTAGATAAAGAAGAACTACATGATTTGCTTAACAAATATCTTTATACAGAGATAGAAAAAAAAGACTCAAAAAGTCAAGATTCTAATATGTTTAAAACCCTCTTTAACAGGATGCGCTCAAGTAAAGGAGGCAAAAATAATGAATAAGATATTTGAAAAAAACTGGGCTGTGGGAATTATTTCATTAATTTTTGCTCTATTTATTTATACTTTTGTTACTAACGAAAACAATGCCCGTAATGCAGCCGTGAATTCTCAATTAGCTTCTAGTTTTAATACATCGGAGACTTTGTATAATGTGCCATTATATTTAGGCGATCATCCCGATGATATTTACGTTAGTGATCTTAAAGAAAGTGTGACCGTTCGTCTTGACGGCCCTAAAAATATTTTGAACCAAGTGACACGCGAAAACATTATGGTTCAAACTGAGAAAATTTCTAAAGGTCAAATTGGTGATCGAGAACTATTATTATTAATAGACGGCTTACCCGATGAAATCACTTATACCATCTCGCCTTCTAAAGTAAAAGTAGAGGTCCAACAGCGTAAAGTCGTGACGGTTGCTGTTGAAGTTTCACTTGATGATCTTCAATTAGAATCAGATTTTAAGGTAGAGTCTGTTAATATTGATCCAAAAGAAGTTAAATTAGTAGGCAGTCAAAGAGCCATTAATGCCATTGATTTTGTGGGCATTAGTATTCGCTCTAACCAACCGGTTGCAGAATCCTTTGCAGGTAATTATCGCTTACAAATTTTAGACAAAGATGGAAAGCCTCTCGATGTGAACTCAGAAACAATGGATATTAAAGCACAAGTGAACATTGTCCAAAACTCGAAAGAATTTCCTTTGAAAATTACTGCTATAGGAGAAGATAATACAAAAAATAATTATCGTTATTCCATTGTTGGTCAAGATAAAGTCACATTATTTGGTAGTCAGAAAATCCTTAATCCGATTAAAGAAGTAGAACTTGTTGTAGATGTTTCCGAACAGACAGAATCAGGTCAAGTTATAGGGTTACTGAATTTACCGAGTGGTATTTCGAGCGCGAGTATCAATGAGGCTAAAGTAGAAGTTATAATCGAGCCAGTGAAATTAAGTCAATAGTAACGTAATGAAAAGATTTAAGAAAGCTCACTTATAAGATTTAAAAAGGAGAAGAAAATGGGAAAATTTTTTGGAACGGATGGTGTTAGAGGAGTTGCTAATCAGGAATTAAGTCCAGAACTAGCATTCAAATTAGGTCGATATGGAGGATATGTTCTTTTACAGCACGCTGAATCTGTTGAAACACCAAGAGTCTTAGTTGCAAGAGATACACGTGTTTCTGGACAAATGCTAGAAGCTGCTTTAACCGCAGGTCTTTTGTCAGTTGGGATTGAAGTGATGCAATTGGGAATTGTACCCACTCCAGCCGTAGCCTATTTAACTAAAACGCAAAATGCTGTAGCGGGGATCATGATTTCTGCTTCACATAATCCTGCAGAAGATAATGGGATTAAATTTTTCGGTAGCGATGGTTTTAAACTATCTGATCAGCAAGAAGAAGAAATAGAAGAACTACTAGATTCAGAAGAAGATAATTTGCCTCGACCAGCCGCTGAAGGCTTAGGCTTAATAGACGAATTCCATGAAGGAACTATAAAATACCTGAACTTTTTACAATCAACTATTTCAGTTGAATTAAGTGGATTGAGTGTCGCTATTGATGCGGCAAATGGAGCCACTTCACCCTTAATCAATCAGTTATTTGCTGATTTAGACACTGATTTTTACACCATGGGTGATCGACCTAATGGGATAAACATTAATGATCAGGTTGGATCAACTCATCCAAAAGCTTTGCAAGAGCTAGTTAAGGAAAAAGAAGTGGATCTAGGATTAGCCTTTGACGGTGATGGAGATCGTTTAATTGCAGTTGATGAAAAGGGAAATCTAGTTGATGGAGATAAGATACTCTTTATTTGTGGAAATCATCTGAAGCAAAAAGGACGATTAAATGATAATACGATTGTCTCAACGGTTATGAGTAATATAGGTTTCCATAAAGCTTTAGAAGCCAATGAAATGGTTGCAATAAAAACGAATGTTGGAGATCGCTATGTTGTAGAAGCTATGCGTGAAGGTGGTTATACCTTAGGTGGTGAACAATCTGGACATATCGTTTTCTTAAATTTAAACACAACAGGAGACGGTCTATTAACAGCCGTACAATTAATGGCTGTTATGAGTGAAACGGGGAAGAAACTATCGGAATTAGCAGAAGAGGTCATCATCTATCCGCAAAAGTTAGTCAATGTTCGAGTTAGAGATAAACATACTGTTTTAGAAGAAGCAAAAGTTCAACAAGTCATTGAATCGGTTGAAAAAGAAATGGCCGGTGAAGGAAGAATTTTAGTTCGCCCAAGTGGAACGGAACCATTACTGCGAGTAATGGCCGAAGCTCCGACCGACGAATTAGTGGATAAGTATGTGCATAAAATTGCAGATGTTATTCGCCAAGTTAGAGGGATTGAATAAAATAAGCGCTTCATGAAATAGAATTTTCATGGAGCGCTTTGTTTTATTAAGCTAAACTAGAAAACTTTCGTCGATAAGCTGAAGGGGTCATATGATTACTTTCCTTAAATGTTTTTGAAAAGTGTGAAGGAGAATGAAAGCCAACTATATCAGAAATTTTTGAAATCGTAATAGACGTTTGAGCTAACAGTTTTTCTGCTTCAGACAGTCGCACATGAATTAGATAATCAATGGGAGAAAGTCCTGTTTGTTGTTTAAACAGTCTAATCATATAGTATTTATTGATATCAACAATATCAGAAAGCTGTTCAAGAGTTACTTTTTCAGAAAAATGTTCACGAATATAGTTTTTGATTATTTCGATTTCTTGGTGACGCACTTGAATAGAGGAGTCTTTAATGGACAGTTCATGGTGCCTCAGCACATGAACCATGACACACTCAATTAGTTTTCTTAAAACAAGTTCAGACCCTCTAAAGGGTTGTTTATATTCGATAAGGGCAAGATCTAAGTAATTTTTAATGGTCTGCGATTGATCGCAAACGATAAAAATATTATCCATTGATTCAATTTCAGCAGATGAAGTAAACAAAATTCCGGAAATTTCAACACGAAACCATTCTAATTTACGGATTGGTTGGATTTCAATCGAATGGTTAGGATTTAGGATGATGATATCACGTTTCTTAAAACCACCTATTTTCTCTTCAGAGATGAAATCAGCTGCCCCTTTATGAACATAAATTAAAACCAATTTATCTGAAGATTGGACTGTGAATCTTTGACTGGATGTGATTTTTTCGGATTGAATACTGTCTAGTTTAACAGAAGCTGAATTAATATTAGAAATATACATAGCGACCCTCCTTATTTTATATCTTCCCTACAATATATCATTTTAACAATATTATACACTAATTTTATTCCGATTGGTATAGTTAGAGTATTAAAAATTTTATATGATATTTTATTAATAAAAAGAAGCTTAACCATATAAGATTAAGCTTTGTGATATAAATTTTTTAAAACTTAATGAGAAATCATTTGAAAAACTTATTAAAACAATAAGAAAATCTTATATAATCAAAAAATGGAATAGATGGACAATAAGGGTTATTTAAAATAGAAATAAGATACTAATAAAATCCTTTAAAATCAACTGTTAAAAGAAAAAATATTCTTTTATTTAGTAGCGCTTCAAGGATTATGGAGTCGTTTTATTTTGCATAAAATACTCTGCATAAAGATTGAGCCAGCGAATAATTTTATGATCAAATAATGTCAAGATGTCTGCATCGGGAATAATTAATAGATGGCGAATTAGAAAGGCCCCTTGATAATAGATTGATTGAATAAAATCGGAATTTTCATAAAGGGTGGTGGCGAATTCAGTGAGAATATACGCCAATGGGACGGTATCTTTTTTAATAACTGTTAATTTACCAGCTTCGAAGGCCACTTCTTTAGAAGTGGTAGTTTGCTCGGACAGCTCAGAGGTTTCGGATTTTTCCTGAGTTGTCGTTATTTTTTCTTGATTACGATTATCATTATCTTCTTGATCGTTAGTGACGGTTGTTAATTGATTGCTTGTGATTGTTGACTCATCTTTACTAGCTTGACGACTTGTTTGAGTACTTTCATTCGGATCGAAAGTAATCGGTGGAGTAGGAGCAATCACTTCCTGGGTGGTAGTTGTTGATTCACCCTCGGGTTTTTCAACGCTGGTGGTTTGTTTGTTGCTTGGGTTTTTAACGGGATTAGTCTCAACTGGACTGGATAGCCTGTGGAAGCCTGAAGCTTGCGTTTCAATATAGGGAGATTTGATGCTGATGATAAAAAAACACATCAACATTATAAAGCATAGAATAGTCTTTGAATGGTTTAATTTTAGCTTGTTTTTCTCACACACTTTTATGCTCTCCTCCCTAATGATTTGTTAATACTAGTTTATCATTAATTATTTAATTTATGTGGTTTGTTACCTGAATGTTGCCAGCTTGAGAAGAATGTCATTTAATGTTGCTTTGTTAAATATATATTTAATGATAAACTATTTAAAAGAAAAAAGCCTAATACTTAAGGAGGATTTATTATGAGAGTTGAAATCTATAACAGTTCAGAAGAGGCATCATTAAGAGCTTTAGAAATATTCAAGCTTAGTCAGCAAGAGGGGGCTGATGTATATGGTATGGCGACTGGATCGACCCCGGAAAGATTATATGAGCTTTTAAGTCAGTCGGATATGGACTTCAGTCAGGCTGTTGCAATTAATTTGGATGAATACGTTGGATTAGATGACGAGAATCCTCAAAGTTATGCTTTCTATATGAATGACCATCTCTTCAAAAACAAACCCTTTAAAGGCTCTTTTATTCCGAATGGACAGGCTAAAGATATCGATGCTGAGTTAGCTCGATACGATCAAGTAATTAAAGACAATCCGGTTGATTTGCAACTATTAGGCTTGGGTTCGAATGGCCACATAGGGTTTAACGAACCTGGGTCCGATTTAGAAGCTGGCACATCCCTAGTGAGTCTGACGCAATCTACAATTGATGATAATCAACGTTTTTTTGGTTCTAAAGAAGAAACGCCTACCAAAGCAATTACGATGGGTGTGGGAGCTATTATAAAAGCTAAAAAAATAATAATTATGGCCTTTGGTAGTCAAAAGGCTCAAGCTGTACGAGGTATGATTGAAGGCCCTATTACATCAGACTTACCGGCTAGTGTTTTACAAAAGCATCGGAATGTTTACGTACTCTTAGATAGAGAAGCGGCATCCTCATTGACTCGTTAAAGTCTAAGAATAAACAATGGTTCTTCATTTTCGCTGATATTAAGGTGTTAAAGATAATAGCTTTATATTCACTCTTTTATTGCAATCGCTTATAATAGATTTATATGAAAGGATGTGCTAAGGATATGTTTATGTATATTTTGTTAGGTGTAATAGGTATAATCGCTCTTTTTTGGGTAGGTGTTTATAACAATTTAATTAAAGCTCGTAACGGGGTAGAAGGTTCTTTTAGTCAAATTGACGTTCAACTTCAAAGAAGAAACGATCTGATACCGAATGTGGTTGAAACAGTTAAAGGATATGCTGAGCACGAACGCCAAACACTAGAAAATGTGACCAAAGCGCGTCAGCAGTTAGTTAATCTACCTGCTGATGCAAGTCCAGAAATGATCAATAGCAAATCTAACAGCTTAACTTCAGCATTATCACGTTTGCTTGTCGTAGCGGAACAATATCCTGATCTAAAAGCGAACGCTAATTTTCAAGAATTACAAAGATCACTTGAAGATACAGAAAACAAGATTGCAGTTTCTCGCCAACTTTATAATTCAAGTGTACAAACCTATAATGAGAAGGTTCAAGTTTTTCCTAACAATGTGGTAGCGGGAGTCCATGGATTTGGCGAGAAAACTTATTTAGAAGCTCCAGAAGCTGCTCGTCAAGCACCTCAAGTCTCTTTTGACTAATAATTTTATGCCTTCTTTAAAATTAGGCTTTGCATTGGAAATCAAAGAGAGTAGAATGTGAGTTACCGATCTTTAAAAGAAAGGAGGTAGAGAATGAATCGGATTAATCTTTATGTGCATTATGATGCCGTTACTAATTATTTTATGACGCGAGGAATAAGTCTAAAAATAATGGATTTCAATCGTCAATATTTACCACAAAATATTATTTTAGCGAATGCACCGGAAGAATTCGGTCGTTTTGACGTTCAAACGGATTTTAAAATTCTACGCAATCAGACAGAAGTTTTAAACTATTTTGAACTTTGTCAAAAAGAAGGGCGTCGAATGTCTAATTGGATTGATTTCGATAGTATGGAATTGATGCACCAATTAACCCCCGTTGAAATTTCAGAACTACTCTACCTTTTTCACGCTAATAAAGCCTTGAGATCACCTTTCTTTTATAAGTTGCAAAATAACTATGTTTATTTAACCATGTCAAATGGCTTAAATAAAACATATTATCGGCATATGTCTCACTTTTATGGGCGCTTTGCTCGGGCTCTAAGTGAACATCTGTCTAACATAATCAATGAAAATGTTGGGTGGTTTACAAGACGGAAAAAAGTAATAGCACCAATGCCTGTTAGACTAGTAGAGGAATTAAGCCCCCTATTTATGAATGGGTTAAAAATTGATTTAAAACAAGCCATTAAAGAAAATGATACTTGGAGTATCCCTCTATATATAATTGAGGATGAATTAACTTATTTAACACGTAATTTCGATCGTAAAGATGCTGTTGGACAGATAATTTACCAAGAATCAACCAGTCAATGGCGCATCGAAGACTTAAGCCAACAGTTGGAAGACAAGACGGAGGGAACTCAATGAAAATAATATTACTATATGGTGGGCAAAGTGCTGAGCATGAGATCTCTATTATTTCAGCTCATAATATTTCGCAAGCAATTATGTACAATTTATATACAGTGCAGCCGATTTATATCACCAAAGATGGGCAATGGATTCAAGGGCCGGAAATGAATGAACCTTCTTTAGGTGATCAGCAATTAATATTTAATGAATCAGATCATGCAAAGTGGTCAACCACAAACACACCTTCAAAAGGAGTGGTTATAAAACCGGGAGAGATTCAAGAGGAGGATGCCATAGTCTTTCCTGTTTTACACGGTCCTAATGGTGAAGATGGCACTATTCAAGGCTTTGTAGAAGTTTTAGATATGCCATATGTTGGAGCAGGGATTACCGCTTCAGCAAATGGTATGGATAAAATCATTTCTAAATCTTTATTTACCCAAGCAGGCATTCCTCAAGTTCCCTATGTTTCCTTTGATGATGTAGAGTGGAAAAATCAGCAAGAAAACTTAATTATTAAAGCTGAAGGAACATTACTGTACCCAATGTTTGTCAAGCCAGCTAATATGGGATCGAGTGTTGGGATTTCTAAGGCTCAAGATAAATATCAGCTAATTGAAGCAGTTAATGAAGCTTTGAAGTATGACCGTCGCATTGTGGTTGAGCAAGGAATTAGTGCTGATGAGTGTGAAGTAGCCATTTTAGGTAATGAAGATATTCACGTGTCTTGTGTGGGACGATTGGTAAAAACCCAAGATTTCTACGATTATTCCGAAAAATATATTAATAATACGGTTGAAATGGAAATTCCAGCTGATTTACCTGAAAGTCTATCTGAAGAAATTCAAAACTATGCGAAAAAAGCTTATCGGGTGATTGATGGTTCTGGATTAGCAAGGGCCGACTTTTTTGTCACTGCTAACCATGATATTTACATTAATGAGCTAAATACCATGCCAGGATTCACCCAATACTCGATGTATCCAAGTCTTTGGAAAGCAACAGGCTTAGAATATCGGGACTTAATTGAAGAACTCATTCAATTAGGGTTGAGCCGACATAAAACAAAGTCTCAAATGAAAAGTTATAAAAGTTAGGGAGCGAGTCTTTGAAAGCAATTCAAATTAACGAAATCATCAAGACTTTAAAACTAAATCCGTTTAATTATCAGCCAGTCTTAGGTCAAGAAATTACCAGTGTAGAGTTTGACTCACGTAAGGTCAAAAAGGCTAGTCTTTTTGTCCCATTAGTAGGGGGTACTACGGATGGTCATGACTATATTCAAAATGCAATAGATAATGGTGCCATCGCTTGTTTTTGGTCACGTCCTATAGAAGAAGCACCCTCTGAACAATTAATTGTTATCAAGGTTGAAGATACATTAGCGGCCTTTCATCAATTAGCAAATTATTATCGTCATCTTATTCAGCCTATTGTGATAGGTATCACAGGGAGTAATGGTAAAACAACTGCTAAAGACATGACAGCCATGAGTTTAACTTCAAAATATAGTGTCCATAAAACCCAAGGGAATTATAATAACGAAATTGGTATGCCTTATACACTATTGCAAATGCCTGAAGATACGCAGGTATGTGTCTTAGAGATGGGGATGAGTGACTTTGGAGAAATTAGTCGATTAAGTAAAATCGCTGAGCCTGATATTGCTGTAGTGACTATTATCGGAGAGAGCCACTTAGAATTTTTAGGGAGTCGGCAAGGCATTACACAAGCAAAATTAGAAATATTAGATGGTCTCACTTCCAATGGTATTTTCTTATACCCTGGCAAAGAGCCTTTAATTGAAGCAGAGTTGCAAAAAAAACAGGTTAAAATTAAAAGTTACTGCTTTGGTTTTGAAAAAAGTGACGATTTTTATGCTTACGCTATTAATCAAGAATATAATAAAACTTTTTTCCGCACGAATATTGATGAAAATGTGTTATGTTCGATCCCAATCATTGGAGCCTATAATGTTACTAATGCTTTAATTGCTTTAAGCATTGCTAAACTATTAGAAGTTCCTACCGAACAAGCTATTTTCCAATTATCACAATTTAAACTGACAGCCAATCGGGTACAATGGTTAACCACTAAAAATGGCGCTAGACTTTTAAATGATGCTTACAATGCCAGTCCAACTTCCATGCGAGCTGTTTTAAATACTTTGGCTGATGTTGAAGTAGAAGGTGCGGGCCGTAAAATTGCTGTTTTGGGTGATATTAGGGAGTTAGGAGCCCAAAGTGAAGAATATCATCGTAGTTTAAAAGATTCACTGGACGTAAGCGTGTTAGATAAGGTATACTTGTTTGGCGACCAGATGGCTTATTTATACGATGAATTGCAAAAAACTTTTGCAAAGGAACAGTTGTTTTATGAAAAAGCAGATCATCAACGTTTGATAGACGCTCTTAGTATAGAGACATCAAATGAAGATGTCATCCTAGTTAAGTCTAGCTTCGGTGTTGACTTACTGAGCGTTGTGACGGCGTTAACTGGAATCAAAACACAATGATCAACCATAAGGTTTAAAAACTTTATAAACAGATGATAGTGGGGCTGGGGTAAATACCCAGTCCCTTGTTGAAATTCTTATCAATAGAAGAAAAGGAAGAATTATTTGAAATTTAAAGATTTACAATTAGATGAACGATTAGTTAAAACACTTGATGAGTTAGGTTTTGAAGAGCCAACTCCCATCCAGCAAAAAGCAATACCTGTAGCACTGGAGGGCCGTGACTTAATCGGTCAAGCGCAAACAGGAACAGGAAAAACAGCAGCCTTTGGTCTGCCTTTATTAAATAAACTGGAAACCAACCATGATAATATTCAAAGTTTAGTGGTAGCTCCAACAAGAGAACTCGCTATCCAAGTTCAGGAAGAGTTATTTCGTTTAGGAAAAGGCGTTCGTTCGCGTATTTATGTGGTCTATGGTGGCTCACCAATCGGTAAGCAAATTGAGCGTATTAAACGTAATAAACCACAAGTTATTGTGGGGACTCCAGGACGACTATTAGACTTAATCAATCGAAAAGTTTTGAAATTAGAGCATGTACAAACTTTGGTTTTAGATGAAGCCGACGAAATGCTAAATATGGGTTTTATTGAAGATATTAAGTCGATTGTTTCTAAAACACCTCAAGCAAGACAAACGTTACTCTTCTCAGCGACTATGCCACCAGCAATTCGAAACTTAGCAGATCAATTTCTTAAATCACCAGCTCATGTACATATTGAAACAAAACATGTAACAGCAGACTTGATTGAGCAATTTTATGCTAAGTGCCGTGACGATGAGAAATTTGATGCCTTATCACGTTTTCTTGACGTTCAAATGCCTAAGCAAGCGATTATCTTCTGTCGGACTAAAAAGCGTGTCGATGAAGTCGGCCGTGGTCTAAACCTAAGAGGTTACAATGCAGAAGTGATCCATGGTGATATTACTCAACAAAAACGGTCTAGCGTGATTAACGCCTTCAAAAAAGGCAATGTAGAACTCTTAGTCGCAACTGATGTTGCCGCCAGAGGATTAGATATTACAGGCGTTACTCACGTCTATAACTATGATATTACGCAAGATCCTGAGTCTTATGTTCACCGTATCGGGCGTACAGGGCGTGCAGGCAATGAAGGTTTGTCATTAACCTTTGTCTTACCGACTGAAATGCCTTATTTAAGAACCATCGAAAAATTAGTCGGTAAACAAATGCAACCGATGAAACCACCAACCATTCAAGAAGCACAACAAGGACAAATCCACCAAATTATCGAACAGATTAATGAGCAATTAGAAGGCGACCAGGTGAATCATAGTCGGCAAAATGCTAAACTACTTTTAGCTAACTATGAAGCGGAAGATTTAGTAGCAGCCCTTTTAGGACAAATTGTTTCAGAAAGCCGTGAAATTGCTGTTTCGATTTCACCGCAAAAACCATTACCAAATGCAGACCGCAAAAAACGGAATAATCGTGACAACTATCGCAAAAAGTCTGGCAAATCAAACCGCAATAAATATTCCGGTGGTAATAAAGGCAACTATTCAAAGTCTAACAAGAAAAATTTTAAGATGAAGAAAAAAGAGCGTTAATATTTGAGGTATTATAATGGAGATAGGAATTGATATTGTAGAAATTGATCGGATTGCTAAGGCCCTAGCTAGACACAAAGCTTTTCCAAATAAAATATTATCAGATCAAGAACTACGAGTATTTGATAAATATTCCTCTCAGCGGCAGCTCATTTATTTGGCTGGCCGCTTTTGTGCTAAAGAGGCTTATGTTAAAGCTATGGGTACAGGGATTGGACACTTGAAGTTTTCTGATATTTCAATTATCAATGACGAGAGAGGACGACCTAAGATTACAGCAGGTCCAATAATAAAACATGCCAAAGTATCGATTAGTCATGGTCAAGATTACGCAACGGCTATGGTTGTAATGGACTGTGATCAGCAAACGATTGACCAAGCCTATCAAAAATTTATAAACAAGTCGTAAGGAGTCAAAAAATGTATCGAGCAAGTGAGCACCGCCCAACGCAAGCAGTCATTAGTTTAGAAAACATTAAACATAATATCAAGCTATACCAAGATAAGAAAGCTTCACATCAACAAATATATGCAGTAGTTAAAGCCAACGCTTATGGACATGGAGCAATTCCAATTGCTAAGGCAGCCATTGAAGCAGGTGTGAATGGATTGTGCGTTGCCACAGTAGATGAAGCAATCCAACTCCGCAAGCTGGGTCTGACTAAAATACCAATTTTAGTAATGGGCTTAACATTACCCTATGGAATAGCCGAGATTTTATATTATGATTTAACGATTACTGTTTCAGATTTAAGCTTTTTTGACCAGTCTTTCCACCAGCTTAAAAAGAATCAGCAAGAGAATCTGTTGAAAGAGAATCCATTAAAATTTCATTTGAAGCTGGATACGGGGATGTCACGAGTGGGGTTAAGGACCAAAGAAGAAGTACTAGCCTTTGTTGAAGGCGTTAAAGCTTATTCGTGGCTAAATTGGCAAGGGGTTTTCACTCATTTTGCAACGGCTGGTGGTGGCCCCTTAAGTTATATTGACTATCAATGGGAGCGTTGGCAAGCTTTAATTTCTTATATTCCTGATTTTGTGTCTTTAAGACACTTTGATAATTCAGCCATGGGACTTTATCCTGCAATTGGCGACCGATCAGATATTATACGCTTAGGTATTTCCATGTATGGTCTCAATAGTAGAGACTGTGTCCCTGAAGATTTAGTGACGGACCAGCAAATTACTGATTATCATTTAGATAAAGAGGGTTTACGCAGTAAAAATTCTACAAATGAACTTAATTTGAAGCCAGCATTTCAATTGTTGTCTGAATTGTCCTATGTGAAGAAAGTTGAAAAAGGAACGCGTATTTCTTATGGAGCAAGCTATGAAAGTCCAGAGGATGAATGGATTGGTACTATTCCGATTGGCTATGCCGATGGTTGGCTTCGCGCTTATGCTAAAATTCCTATTTTGGTAGAAGGATATGCATGCCCTGTTTTAGGTGTGATTAATATGGATCAATTAATGATTCGTTTACCCAAGGAATTCCCTGTGGGAACGGAAGTGACAATAATCGGTCAAGATGGTAAATATTATAATCACCCCTCTTTGTTGGCACATATGGCAGGAACTATTTCCTATGAAATATTATCATGTATTAGTGAAAGAGTTCCTCGAATTTATATATAGGAGGATAATATGTTAGAAGTAGCTATGAAAACAGTGGGTCCTATGCAGGAAAATACTTATGTAGTGATTCATCCCAATCAAGAGGTCATCCTTTTTGATCCGGGTGCAGAAGCGGATAAATTGATTGAATGGATTGATGGTCAAGGCTGGAAACCGAAAGCTATTCTTCAAACCCATTGCCATTTTGATCATATTGGTGGTTTAGACCAATTGAGAGATTATTATCACGTTCCAGTCTATGTACATACATTAGAAGCTGATTTCCTCGGTGATCCAGCCTTAAACTTGTCTACAATGCTTACTCAACCGATTATTCAGCGTAAAGCTGATCATCTTTGGGAAAGTATGGGGGAAGTTTCAATCGCTTCTTTTAAGTTTGAAGTGAAGCATACACCCGGACACAGTCCAGGTCATGTGATTTATCTATTTGATGAGGATGAATTTGTGATATCTGGTGACCTTGTTTTTGCAGGCAGTGTTGGACGTACGGATTTACCGAATGCTAGTCATCAACAATTAATGGAAAGTATTCAACGCGAAATTTTACCTTTGAGTGATAATTATCAGTTGTACCCTGGACATGGCAACCCAACGTTTGTAGCCCAAGAGCGCCAGAATAATCCTTATTTTCCTAAATAATTATAAAATCCCCGTTAACTCTTCTTCGATTAGAGATTAGCGGGGATAAATATTTTAAATGTACCAGAATTCAACCGTGTATTTACGGCGTTGCAAATCTTGAACGAGGTTTTGAAAGGTAAGACGGCTAGTATCTTGGTGGATTTGAAAGAGGATATAGGAACGGTTGTTAAAATCGGTCTTATCAATGGTCATTGAGGAAGAAATATCGCAATAACGGTTAACTAGACGAGCAATCTTAGTGAGATTGCCCTTTTTACCGAGGGCTTCTACTTTTAATATATAGCCTACGACCGGCATATCCCAAGCTTGATTTAAAAAGCTCAGAAAGTTTGTGTGTTCCACAATCCCTAAAAAGGTATGTTCCTTACTTAAGACAGCAACATAGGGTAGGTCTTTTATGGCAAAAAACAATTCCAAAATTGAATGGTGAATACGGATAATTTTGGTGGTGTTTTTTAAAAAGCGGGTCACGGGTAAAGAACTAAGATCAGCGTCAGGATGATGAAATTTATATTGATAAATATGGAAGCGGTAAATGTTACCACGGAAAATGGATTGGCTATCATCTACCACCGGGGCGCAACGAAGATTATTTTTTTCTAATAATTCAATAGCTTCTAGACAAGTGCATGTTTCCGGTAGAGTGAGAAGGGCATTTTTGGGTGTCATTAAGTCTTCAATCATTAGTTTCTCCAATTCTTTACTAATTATTTAGGTAAAAGTTGGCATCTACTCTCCTATTTTATCATAGTAATTAAAATGCGCAATCGTTCTCTCATAGTTTTTTAATAATTTGCTAGTTTCTATCCAGATAAAGTGTTGCTTTTTATATTGAAATTACCTATTATAAAAGTAGTCGAAATTTTTAGATGCATAAAGGAGAAATGAACTTAACTATGGACTCTTCGGAGAATTCACTGATAGCGCAATTAGTCTTAATTTTATGTTTAACCGCAATTAACGCTTTTTTCGCTGCAGCAGAAATTGCTTTTGTTTCAATTAACCAATCGAGAATGAGAACGTTAGCGGAAGAAGAGCAGAACAAAAAAGCACAACGAGTGCTGAGATTAATCGATAATGCAGATGATTTTTTAGCGACCATCCAAGTAGCAATTACTTTGGCAGGTTTCCTTTCATCTGCGTCAGCTGCAACAAGTTTTGCAGATTATATAGTAAGATGGATACCATTTTTTCCGGGTGCGAAGTCACTTTCAATAGTGATAGTAACGGTCTTGCTTTCTTATGTGACCTTGGTCTTGGGTGAGCTTTACCCTAAACAAATCGCTTTACAAATGCCTGACAAAGTAGCTATGGCTACTAGCGCCATTGTTGAATGGGTTCAAAAACTATTCACTCCATTTGTTGCCTTATTATCGGTTTCTACTGGCTTTTTAAAGCGATTAACACCTATTGATTTCAATGCTGATAACGACCAGTTTACCCGTGAAGAAATGGTGGCTATTCTAACCCAAAGCCAACAAGAAGGAACAATCGATTTAGCGGAGTATTCAATGCTTGAAGGAGTCCTGTCGCTTGACTCTAAGCTTGCAAGAGAGGTCATGGTTCCACGGACCGACACACAAATGGTTGATATAGAAGATGAGTACGATGAAATTCTCACAACTATTTTAAATAGTCCTTTTTCACGTTTGCCTATTTATGAAGAAAGTAAAGATAATGTCATTGGTGTGCTCCATGTTAAGCAATTATTAAAAACGGCCAGTCAACAAGGCTTTGATCAGATTGATTTTTTAGAAATTGCTAACGATCCTCTATTTGTCCCTTCTACGGCCTATATTGATGACTTGCTGTTGGAATTCCGTCGAGAAGAGACCCATATGGCTATCTTACGAGATGAGTATGGTGGTGTCGAGGGAATCGTTACTCTTGAAGATTTAATTGAAGAAATAGTAGGTGATATCAATGATGAGTCCGATATTACCGCTTCTGTCGTTCGCAAGATCGATGATATGAATTATTACATTAATGGCGTTATGACCTTAGAAAAGTTCAATCATTATTTTGATGAGCACTTAGACTCAGAGGAAGTAGATACTATCGCTGGTTTGATGATTCAAGTGATTGGCTATGTACCAGATGATGACGAGCGTACATCAGTCAGAATGAATGACTATGTCTTAACGACCAGTAATGTTGAAAATGGAAGAATCCGTGGTATTCAAGTCACTCATGATTCAGCCTATGCTTTAGAAACAGATTATAGTCTCTATGAATTTGAGCACGATAGCGATCGTCGGGATAATGACTATGGTTTAGATACTGAAAAAAAATAAAACAAACCGCAGTGAACGAGTGAGTCAAAAGACCTTCTCGTTCACTCTTTATTTATAAGGAGATGAAAATATGTTAAATGAAATGATGCATCGACCGGTAGTGATGGAATCCATCGTTCAATTTATGCGAGAGGGTCAATTGCCTTTTGAAGGACAAGTTGCAGAGATAGAAGCCTATGCTAACGAGAGAGGAATACCCGTCATTCCTCATGAAACAGCAAAGTTTATTGATTTTTTATGTGCAAGTCTTCAACCCCAGCGCATTTTAGAAATCGGAACAGCTATTGGTTTTTCTGCAAGTTTAATGGCTCAGCACTTACGAAATGATGGACACTTAACCACCATTGACCGCTACCCTGATATGTATGAAAGGGCAAAAGAAAATTTTGCTAAACAAGGGCTAAATAATCGTATTGAACTTCTTGAAGGAGATGCAGCAGACTTATTGCCCCAGCTAGATGAGGCTTATGATCTTATATTTATGGATTCCGCCAAGGCAAAATATATCGAATTTTTACCTGAGTGTATGCGTCTTTTGCGACTTGGAGGGATCTTGATTATTGACGATGTTTTTCAAGGAGGAACCATTTTACACGACGAAAAAGAGATTCCCAAACGGGTTCGTAAAATTCATCGTAAACTCAATGAGTTGCATCAAGTAGTTTTAACTTCCAAAGAACACCGTTCTTGTTTAATTCCTTTAGGAGATGGTTTGCTAATGATTCGTAAAGAATCAGATAAGATTGATTTTTAAAGCCAAAAACAAAGCAATTAAAAGTGTCGTATTTTGACTATTTACATGATAAAGGTATAATATGCATAGAAGAAAAAAGGAGTCGCAAGCTCAATAATAAACCCTTCCTCGTTAATTTTTTTATGAGAAGGAGATAAGGAGTGAAACAGCGTGAAATTAATTCTTGTTGTGGACGATGAGAAACCAATCTCAGACATCATTACATTTAATTTAAAAAATGAAGGATTTGAAGTAGAGACAGCTTATGATGGTGAAGAAGCTCTTGAAAAGTTTGCTGAAAAATCACCTGATCTCATTTTGTTAGATCTAATGCTCCCTAAAATTGAGGGACTCGAGGTGTGCCGTGAGATTCGAAAAACCAGTTCTGTGCCAATTATTATGTTAACCGCTAAAGACTCTGAAATCGATAAGGTTTTAGGCTTAGAGTTAGGTGCAGATGATTATGTGACAAAACCTTTTTCAAACCGTGAGTTGGTTGCTCGTGTTAAAGCTAATTTACGTCGAAATACCGTAAGAGAAGAAGAACTAGAAGCTGCTCAAAATAATGACATCGAAGTGGGAGACTTGATTATTCATCAAGATGCCTATATTGTTTCAAAAAATGGAGTTGAAATCGAGCTAACTCACCGAGAATTTGAATTGTTACATTACCTTTCTTTACATATTGGCCAAGTGATGACGCGTGAACATTTATTAGAAACTGTTTGGGGCTATGATTACTTTGGTGATGTTCGAACAGTGGATGTTACTGTAAGACGTTTACGTGAAAAAATTGAAGATTTACCAAGTCATCCGACCTATATTATCACCAGAAGAGGGGTTGGCTATTTTCTTAAGAACCCAGATCAAGAGTAGGGAGCAGTTTAATGAATCGTTCGTTTTTATGGATACAATCGATTTATGTGAAAATTCCCTTGCTATTTGTAGTGATTTTAGTAATCGTTTTTCAGTTTGTCAGTATCTATTTTATTGATCAGTTGGAAACACAGACCGTTACTGCAATGAAGGAACAGATAAATACGCAAATCGATTTTCTTACCAATAATGTTGTCCCCATTTTAGAAGATCAACAATTGACGACTGAAGACCGTAACCAGCGCCTAGAACAGGCGCTGGATTCTTTCAGTTCAACCTATTCCACTAAAATTCAAATTGTTAATTCACAAGACTATCTATTAGCTACTAATGACTTGGCTGAGCGTTCTTCGATTGGAACTCGCACGAATGATGAATTAGTCCGTAATGTTTTAATTAACCAACGTCCCTTAGAGGATGATTATTTCATTCGTTTTCAACAACCTTATCATGTGGTGAAGCCGATTCTTTCGAACAAGGGAGATCGAACCGTCATGCTAGGGGCTATTGCTGTGCAAACAGAAATGGACCGGATAAATGAACAAAGAGAGAAGGTAACAGATCTCTTTTTAAGAGCCATTTTAATTGCCATTTTAGCTGGTTTTATTTTAGCCTTTGTGCTTTCGCAAGGGATTACTACCCCGATTGAAAATATGCGGCAACAAGCTTTACGCATTTCGGAAGGAATATATGATTTTCCGGCTGAAGTCTTTGGACATGATGAAATAGGAGACCTTGCTGTAACCATTAATGACCTGGCTGTAAAAGTTAGAGATGCGCAAGAATCGACTGAATCGGAAAAGCAACGCTTAGATGGTGTTTTAAGACATATGACTGATGGCGTAATTGGTACCGATCGTCGAGGAAATATTCTCTTAGTAAATGATCGAGCCTTACTCTTATTAGACATGTATCAAAACGAAGCTGTAGGTCAGCCGATTTTAGAAACTCTAGGCATTAATGAAAATTATACCTTAGCTAAGTTTTTAAAAGGGGATCATGAGGTTTTGGTTAATCGCTTCGTCGATGGGATGAAGACGGTTTTAAAATGTGAGTTTTCAGTGATCAGGCGAGAAACAGGCTTTGTAACGGGCCTAGTTTGTGTGATTCAAGACGTTACTGAACAAGAGAAAAATGAACAAGAACGTCGTGACTTTGTTTCCAATGTTTCTCATGAATTAAGGACCCCGCTGACAAGTATCAAGTCTTATTCGGAAGCCCTAGTGGATGGAGCTTGGAAAGATGAAATGCTTGCTCCGGAGTTTCTTGAGGTTATACAATCAGAATCTAATCGCATGATTCGGATGATTGGTAATTTGCTAGATTTGTCTAAGCTAGATGGCGGTCAAGTGAAGCCAAACTTTGAATATATCGATTTTAAGCGTTTAGTTAACTATATCCTAGACCGGGCAGAGTTTACCTTAGAAAGTGAAGATAAACCTAAGTACCAAATTGTTCGTCATTTAACCTCAAAAGAAATTTATGTAGAAATAGATCAAGACCGTATTACTCAAGTGATTGATAACTTAATGAATAATGCGATGAAATACTCCCCTGATGGTAGTAAGATAATTGTAACCTTGGCGGATTATCGTGACCATGTTGTATTTAGTGTGAAAGACTCAGGCCTAGGAATTCCGCAAAAAGATCTTCCCTATCTGTTTGATCGTTTTTACCGAGTAGACAAAGCACGTTCGCGCCAACAGGGAGGTACTGGATTGGGGTTAGCCATTTCTAAAGAAGTAATTGAACTTCATGGCGGTAAAATTTGGGTTAAAAGTGAAGAGAATAAAGGTTCAATATTCCTTTTCTCTCTTCCATATACTGAGCTTGAGTTCGAAGATGATTGGGAGGATGCCTAATGAAAAAACGAATTTGGATTTCAGTTTCTTTAATAGTGGCTATTCTCATAAATATTGTTTTTTCTTATTTTCTAATTAATAATCAAGCTTTTAAAATGCTTTATCAAAAATATGCTGATTTACCTAAGTCAGATATGCAGATAGGTGAGGTAACGATTGATCAACCCTATTTTCAAACGCATCAGTTAGAACTTACCGACTTGGTCGCCCCTTACCAACTTATTATTAAAAATGAAGGTAAGTACTATCATGCTTATCAATCTCAAGTTCTTCAAGAAGTTCATAAATTAACTGATGAGCCCATCACTGTGCTAGTGGATAATCAACCACAAATTGATCCGATTCAATTGGATGAGATCATGGGCGAAGATCATATCCAATTTATCTATTTGACAAAAATTTCGCTACTTTTATTAGAAGATATGGTCGAAATACCAGAGGGTGCATCTACTCAATTCAAGGTCAACCGTGTCATCCTTCCCGTTGAAAAGCCAGGAAAAGTTTATTTTGTAGATTCTGTCAATAAATCCTTCTTGGAAGGGAGAATTAGACGATCGATAGATATTGAGCAATTGTTTGCCGCTATTGCTACAGGATCTGCTGATCGAATTGAAATGGCTGAATATGAGATTAATCGAGACACAGTGTATCTGCCTAAAGAATCCTTAGCTTCTCCAAGTCAAGTGTATTCTCTTGAAAAAGTACCTGAAAATTATTTTATTGATCCAGTATTTGAAGGAGCTAACTTTGATATTACTCAACCCGACTTAAATAATGTGCGTTCTTATCATACTTATAATAGTAGTTTGATGATTGATGATGACACCAATATTATGACTGTAAACCATCATAATAATCAAATTAACGGTCTTTTAAGGAGTGAAGAGGATTTAGTAACGCAAAAGGATTTAGTAACGCAAAAGGATTTATTGCAAAAAAGCTTAGAATTAGCTGAGCGGTTTAATTATTGGGGGGAAGATGTAAGAGTCTTTTCTGAGCAAAATAACCAGTTGATTTTGCGTCGCTTTTTAGCAGGGATGCCTATCTTTTCAGATCCTACTTTACCGGATTATGGAGCAAGCAAATTGAGATTCACTTCGCAACGCAGTCAATTAAAATTAGAAAAGTTACAAATGTCTTTAGTGATTTTAGGTGTAAACATTTCAGATTTATCTTCACCTCAGCTTGTTGAATCAGGAGCAGAAATTGCTGAGCTTTTAGAAGAACAGAATCTCAAATTCTCGAAATTTAATCAAGTTATTTTAGGCTTCGAATGGCAAAAAGATATGGAAAACTTCAAGAAAGTGAATTTGGTACCAAAGTGGTTTTTTGTAGTAGGGACTCAAGTCTATTCGATTGATCAATTAAAAGATGGCAGTCTACGCATTATGCTGCAGCAAAGAGACGCCAGGACCAATGCTTAGCTGACTGAGGATAGAAGGGAGAAAAAATGGATTTCAAAAGGATACAAATTATATTGCTTGTTTTCTTTGTAATTTTTGATATGTTTTTAGCCTATCTCCTAGTAGAGCGCGGAGCATTTGGCCTCAACTTTCAAGACCCGACAGCTCAAATTAATCCCGTTCAGGAAATGAAAGATCGGGGAATTAAATTCAAGGATGCTGTTGAATTGAACGATAATGCTCCTGAATTGGCAGTGTTAAAAAACACCCCTAACAATGAATTGTGGAGTAAAAGACAACAATTACAAAATCAAATTGTTTCACTTGATCCAGATGGCGTCTTGGTTAGTGAATTCTCAAGTCCGGTCGAATTAGACATTTCTCTTGGAGAGGAAACATACAGTTTAACTAATGAAGATTTTGCATGGATTCATGAAAATATTTTAAAAGACCCTACTTACTTTATTAATGGAGAATTTTATTTAAATCATTGGTATTCTCCGCAAGAGCGAATGATTATCATTCGGATGGTGACTAAAAAAGGGGGAAGTTTAGAAGATTCTTCCATGAAATCGGCAGTACCAATTTCTGATGGAACAGCAGAGATTCGTATTTTATTAGATGAAAATTATGACATGATTTCTTATATGCAGACCTATCAAGAGCCTTTTGTACGTTTAGAAGATCAAAGACAATTAATCTCAACCAATGAGGTAATTGCTGTTGTAGAAAACCGAATTGATACCACCTTGCCCAACGATGCTGAAATAGTTTCAATGACTTTAGGCTATTTTCGTTCAGTTGAAACCAAGCAATTTAATTTATATTTACCCGCTTGGGAATTAATCTACTATCGTAAAGAGAGTGGTCAGACGATCTCAGTATTAGTGGATGCTATTAAGGGTAATGTTGTTAACAAAAAACCCAAAAATTAAAAGAGAACTTTTTAAAAATTAGTAGTGAAAGAGTAAAGGTGTGAGATATGAAGACTTATTTTTGTTTGCAGACATTACGAAAACACATAATTTATAGCATCATTCTTTCTGTTTTTCTAATTGGAGGAGCTTTGCATCAAACAGTAATTGCTCAAGAAAATGCCTATGAAGTCAAAGAACAAAGCATTGAAGCGACAATAGATGCTAAAGGTAGGACCCAAGTACGTCTATATTATCAAATCCAGGCTGAGTATCTGAATCAATTAGAATTAAGTATTCCTACTGAAAATCAGAATTTATCGTCTTATCGAATGGGAATGATCGAAAAAGATCAATCCATTAATTATCTTGCTGAAACTTCTAGTGGAGTAGCAGGAAGCTATCAAATGACTCAAACCCCACAAGAAGCAAGGCTGATTATAAGCTATCCGGTTGTCAATGATACAGTGGAGTATATTATTGAATATGATTTGGAGCAATCAGTGACTAACTACCAAGATGGTGCTTATTTTGAAGGAAGCTGGATTCCTTTAGTCGATACAGCCAAAGAAAGAAAAAGCCAACTGAAGTTGATGATGTCTTTTGCTGGCTTGATTGAGGAGGAAGCACTTTCTTATTGGTTACAAGGAGGAAAAGTAGAAAACAGCGAAATGCTTAATCAAGAAGGTCAAACCACTTTTACTTTGAATCTTTTCATCAATCACCCTACAGAGAATAATGACCTTCTTTCTCTTCATATGTTTTTCCCTAAATCGGTTACTCCTAATAATACCAATATAATCGATATTAAAGGGAAACAATCGATTGAAATTAGAGAAGCTCAAATTCAAAAAGATATCGCTGATCAAGTTAAACAAAAGGAGTATCAATTATTATTAAGAACCTTCTTAGCCATTCTTATTCCTCTTATTGCGACCCTCTTTCTTTATCGTAGCTACCAATTAAATAAAAAGAACGACACAATTCCCATGGTTGAGAAGACTAGATTAGGAATGATACCTGAACCGATGGATGTTTGTTTGATTAATGCGGTTGTTTATGATCAAGCCCCTGGGTCTAATGAGTTAGCGGCTAGTCTGTTAGAATTAGGAAGAAAAGGGTATTTGAAGATTCTTCCGGTTAGAATGAAAAATAGGAGTCACAGTCGAATAAGAAGCGGTTACACTCTGGCTTTTCAATTGTTAGAAGACCGATCAAGATACACCCACCTTCCGAGCCATGAACGCTATGCATTAGAGTTAATTAGCTTAAGTATGAAGGAAGGAGCAGTCATAACTTTAGAAGAAATTATTGTAAAAATTCGCCAACAAAAACAAATAAAGAAGAAATATCAAGATTTGTGGAAAAAATATACTGATGCCATTGAAGTGAAAAGTGTTTCAGCGGATCATTTAAAAAATAAACACAAAAATTTTTCACCTCTTTTAGCCATTGCCAGTAATGTTTTGACAGTCCTCTTTGCTATAGGAATTTCTTACGACATGTTTAATCAGCAAAGAAGTCAATGGTTAGTTTGGATTTTATTAGCGCTTGCAAGTATGCTCATTATTCAATTGGTCTTCCTTTTCTTATTAAGCAAGCAAAAAAAACATCAAAAATCAAATAATCAACAAAGACTCGTTTGGAATTTATTTAAGCAAGACTTACGTAACATCAATCAAATTGATTTAAGGCGATTTTCAACTATTGATCAGTGGGAGAAAATAGTGATCTATGCTGTCTGTTTAGATGAAACAACAACCATTCAACAAGCCTTTACCCATCACTTTGATATGGCAGACTTAGAGAAAGTTAGTAGAAGTCAAAATGCTGATTTTTATCGTGTCCGAGGGTCCGTTGCGAATATATTACAACCAGCTATTAAAGAATGGATTGAATTAATTGATCCTAAAGGCAACTGGTTACGTCGCTTTTCAGAAGGTGACTAGTAAAAGGGGAGGTATTTTAATGTTTAAGCATTTCCTTCAAAAAATCTTGGTTTTTGTAGTCACACCGCTTTGTATTTTCGCTTGTCCATTAAACCCAATAATAAGTGCACAAGAAGTTGATTTTTCAATTACTGAGCAATTCATTAATGCCAAGGTAATGGAAGATGGAAGCGTTGAATTTACAGATTATCAATATTATGATGCAAATTTTATGAACGGTGTCTTATTTGATTTAGATCATGAGGGCTATCAACTTTCAAACTTTTCGGTTGGCGTTAGTGAGGATAGAGAAAGCTCTATTGAAATTTTAGACATAGCAGACAATGAAAATAAAGGGACCTATCAAATGCATGAAGAAAACGGTAGACTTACAAGTAAGATCTTTTATCCCTTAGAAAAAGAAGGCAGGTATTTTGTTTTTCAATATACCCTCGAACAATTAGTCACCAATTATCAGGACACTGCAGAGTTCCTTAGAAAATTTGGACGCTCAGATTTTACAACAGATGTTCAAATTCGCATTGAACTGCCACAAAAAGCTGAAACTAAAGAAGAGGTTCGTGCATGGGGTTATGGGGCTCCTCAAGGGGAAGTGAAAATTGTTGAAGAAGACCAAAAAACAGTTGTCTATCTAGACGTTCCTCAGCACACTGCCAGTCAGTTTGTTGAAGGACAGATTGTGTTTCCTAAGGAGTGGACCTCCCTTAACTCGAATAAGATCGATGAAAAGCGATTAGACCAACTCTTAGCAGCTGCCCAAGCTCAAGTCGAAAAAGATGCTCAAAATGTAAATCAAATGAAAATGATTGCCTATATAATGGCTATACTTGGGTCAGTCGGACCGTCTTTATTGCTTTTAATTAGTTTAATGAAATATCGTCATCAATCGAAGCAGTTAAATCCTCACCCCGTTTATGTACCAGATTATTTTTATGATCTACCTGAAGCTACCACACCTGGTCAGATGGCAACTAAATATCTTCGTGAATGGCCAAATGAAGATGACTTTGTTGCGACCCTTTTACACTTAGTTCAAAAAGGTTGGTTGAAAATAGAGGCCCTACCAGGTAAGAAACAGTCTGCTGAGACTGTAAAGATTATTCCTCTTTACTGGGGTCCAGATTATCCTGAGGGTATATTAGAGCATGAGAAATTTGTTTGGGATTACTTTACTCAAGCAAATGAAGGAGCGGGTGTTACTTTAGCACAATTAGACCAGTTAGCTGAAGATAATCCTTCATTTCGTAAGAAACAATATCGTTATTGGTTACGATTTAAAAATAAATTAGCAGTAGAAGGTGAACAATTTTTAGGCCACGCCTTAGCTGAAACACGAAAGATTGAAATGGCCAATAATACAGCTCTTATTTTAATAATTGCTGGAATTATTATTAATTTACTCTTTCTATATAGTTTGGATATCGCTCGGTTATTACCAATGAAACTTATCGGGGTGATTATCGGAATTGGAACAGTCTTATCAGTTGGACTATACATCTATATGCGAATAATCATGAAAAAACGACCACTTATGACCACCGAACAACAAGAAATGAGGGATAAATGGCGTGCTTTCAGCAAGATGTTAAAAGATATTGGGCGTTTTAATGTTAGAGAAATTGCCTCTTTACCTCTTTGGGAAGAATATTTGGTCTTTGCAACTAGTTTAGGAGTAGCGGACAGGGTTGTTAAAGCGATTGAAATGGAGTTTAAGCCGAGTGAAATTCATGCCCAAGAGCACAGGCCCTATACATTGGCGCACCCATATTTCTATGGGTCTTTATTCCGCAATCAAGTGACTCAAACTATTCATTCTGTTTCCCCTCAAACAACAGCTCAAGGTGGTTTTGCAGGGAATAATAAGGGTGGATTCGGAGGTGGTTTCTCTGGTGGATCGATGGGTGGCTCCGGCGGTGGAACTTTCTCTGGAGGATTTTAGGTAAGTGTGTAGAACGGAACAGGAGTGAACGCAAATGAAAGAAGCAAAGTTAAAATTTGAGCAACAATTATATACCAACTATCAAAGTCAAACGGCTAAAGAAAAGATAGAAGATATTTCAGCTCAACGGACTGATTTAAGCTTCTCAATTTTAGCAAGTGGCTCAACTGGCAATTGCACTTATATTGAATCGGGCCAAAAAAGATTTCTAGTTGATGCAGGCTTAAGTGGGAAAAAAATTGAGGCTTTATTTAAACAAATCGATCGAGACATTAATCTAATCGATGCTATCTTCGTCACTCATGAGCACAAAGATCATATTCATGGGGTGGGAGTTCTTTCTCGACGGTACAATCTTCCTATATATGCTAATAGAGAAACTTGGAAGGCCATGGATCGAATGATTGGTGAGATTGCTCCAGAAAACAAACAGTATATTGAACCGGAGACCATGTTACAATTGGGTGATATTGATATTGTGAGTTATAATGTGAGTCACGATGCAGCCCAACCACAGTTTTATGCCTTTCAAAAAGGCAATAAACAATTTGTAATGTTGACGGATACAGGTTATGTTTCCGATCGATTGCGCAGTCAACTTAGGAATGCGGATGCCTATTTAATAGAGGCTAATCATGAAATTGAACTTTTGAGATACGGTCCTTATCCTTGGTCTGTAAAACAACGTATTCTTAGTGATAAAGGTCATTTATCTAATCAAGATGGAGCACTAGCTATCCGAGACTTAATGGGATCCAAAACCAAAGATATCTACCTCGGACATTTAAGTCAGGATAATAATACCAAAGAATTAGCCATGTTAACGATGGAAGACACTTTACAAGCTTATGATGTGGATACTGTAAGGGATTTAAAACTTCATATGACAGATCCAATTAAGGCCACACCTATTAAAAAAATATAAACAGATCTCAAATTTCTACAATTCACTTTAAAATTAACGATGATAATTCATACTTTCTTAAAAAAACAGTGTTATAGTTCATTCTGTAAGTATAATAGAAAGGACGTATAGTAAAATGAGAGAAGAATATAATCAAAATGATGGCACAAAACGTTGGCGTAAAATATTTGTGGGTCTTTCAGGCATGACTCTATCATTATTATTGGCAGGTAGTTTGAGTTTTAATAATGATTTTTCGGCCTTTTCACAAGAACCCTCTCAGGTGGAAAGCACCATTAAAACTGCCGACTCTGTTCAACTACCAGAAAATGAACAGAATATGGTAGACACAGTGGATCAGGCAAGTGAGGCAGTGGTGTCCATTGCAAACATGCAAAAAAGTTATCAAGGATTAGATCCTTTTTGGGAATATCAATATAACCAATACTTCATACCAGATGAAGAAGATCAAGATTTGCAAGTGATTGGAGAAGGGTCAGGAGTTGTCTATCGCATAGATGGCGATAAAGCATACATTGTTACCAATCATCATGTAATTGAAGGAGCAGATGCTTTAGAAGTTCGTTTAAAAAATGGTGAAACTGTCAAAGCAGAAATTATTGGAAGTGATGCCTTAAGTGATTTAGCTGTAATAACAATTGATGCTTCTGCAGCAAGTAAATCCTTAGAATTTGCTGATTCTGATAATGTTCAAGTTGGACAAGTCGCTATTGCAATTGGTTCACCCTTAGGTAGTGAGTTTGCAACATCAGTAACTAAAGGGATTGTTTCTGGTTTAGATCGATCTGTGCCAGTGGATTTAAATGGCGATGGTGTACCAGACTGGGATATGAGTTTACTGCAAACGGATGCGGCCATCAACCCTGGTAATTCAGGAGGAGCCCTTTTAAATTCTGCCGGCCAATTAATTGGAATTAATTCAAGCAAACTATCAGCGACCGATGTCGAAGGAATGGGCTTTGCCATTCCATCTTCAGATGTAGTGGATATTATTGGCCAACTTGAGAAAAACGGCGAAGTCGTTAGACCTGTATTGGGCATCCGTTATACTAGCTTGAGATTAGTCCATCCAGATTATCGCACCCAAGTAATGGGCTTGAATGATGAAGATGTAAAAGGGGCCTTTATCCGTGAAGTAGAACCTGAAGGGTCTGCTGCTAAAGCTGGTCTTAAAGAGTACGACTTGATACGTGCTATTGATGGCAAGGAAATAGAGACGATTAATGACTTGAAAAAATTCCTTTATGAATATAAAGTTGGCGATAAAGTGAAATTATCTATCCGCCGTGCTAAAGAAGACATGGAGATAGAAATCACTTTAGAAGCAGCGGTTGAAAACCCGACAGAAATTCAGCCTTTCCCATCCGAAGAAGAGTCTGAAGAATCGAATAGTGCAGTTCCTTACTAGTTTATCCACAAACATACAGGCTTATCCACAGCATTTAAAATAAACTGTGGATAAGTCTTTGTTTTATTAACAGTTATCCACCTAATGAAAGGAGTAAGGAATGATACGTGTTGATATAATCTGTGTGGGCAAAGTCAAAGAAAAATACATTAAAGCAGGAATGTCTGAATATCTCAAAAGATTGTCAGCTTATGCAAAGGTTTCAATTCATGAAGTAGCCGATGAATCAACTAAAGAGCAAATGACTGACACGGAGGTTGAACAGCTTTTAGAACAAGAGGCTGAGCGCATAGAGAAGAAATTAAATAAACAAAGTAAAGTTTTTGTTTTAGCTATTGAGGGAGACTTAATATCATCAGAGGATTTAGCTGAATCAATCAATCAATTTGCTACTTATGGACACTCGCACATTAGTTTTATTATTGGCGGGTCTTTAGGATTGGCTGAACGATTAAAAAAAACAAGTGATAAAGCTATCTCATTTGGTAGAATAACGCTTCCTCATCAGTTGATACGACTAGTTTTAATTGAACAAATCTATCGAGCTTTCCGCATTTTAAACAATCATGCCTATCATAAATAAGTACAAAAAACCTCAGATGGCTAGTTTCCATCTGAGGTTGAATGTATTAAAGACGATTTTGATAGACTGTTTTAGCCAATTCTAAAAGATAAAACTCCGCACCTTCCACACTTGGGTGAATAGCGTCTTCTCGAAAATATTCCGGATGACCTGTTGAGATAGCTCGCCAATCAACTAAATGAACATTAGAGTATTTTTGAGTAAGTGTTTGAATCACTTGATCAATTTGATCTAAAAATTCGATGTCAGAGTTTGAGTTAACTAAGTATATTTCTCGCTCACCAGCCATCTTTATCAATTTTTCAACGGCCGGAACATCCAACCCCCCGTTAGTTCCTAAGTTAACGACTAAGTTTTCCTTCACTAAACCCTGGTCTATAAGCGCTTGGAATTTATCGTAAGATGTCCAAATGTTTAAACTAACATAACCAAATGCATTAGCCTGATCAAAAAATGTGTTAATATTAGCTCCAATAAATTGAGCCACTGAATCACCGAATAATGTGACTGGAAGGTCATTAGCATAGAGTATTTCTTGCGGGCTGAGGATAGTTGCCAGCTTAGGAAATTGCTGTTGAATTTCTTCGAATCTTTGTCTTTTTTCTTGAGAAAGACTGGCAATCTGATTTAAGATAGAGTCTTTTTGGATAGATTGTATGACTTTATCCGCTAGTGTTGTTTGGTTGATGGAATATGAAAAATTACTAGCTGCTAGTTGATCAAAATCATTTAAACGTTTTTGAGATTTTTTAAATGACTGATCCACTTTATAATAAGGACTAAATGGATTGGGATTGGTAGCGTAGATTCCATATTGGAGATCAAATAAAGCTAGTGGTATATGATTATCACTTCGAAGCAGGCCAATCAAACTAGAAATTATTAAAAAAAGATAGCTTGTTGCAAAGGCAAAATCTTTTTTGTTGCTATTTGGGAAATGTAAATATCTTTTAACCCAGTAGAGCTTCCTTCTTAGGCTGATTTTGTTTGAGAAGAGTATATGGAAACGATTAGACTCAAAAATATAATAAAAAATAGAAGAAAAAAGGATAATTGAGCATAGGCCGATTAATTTTAAAATATTCATGTGATTAGCAAATAAACGTTGAAAACTAAAAGTGACAACTAATAAAGGATAATAGCAAAGATATATACTATAAGATCTTCTACCTAACCAAGTGAAAATTTTGTTACCTAATAACTTTTCAAAAACGATGAATTTCTGCCCAGCACCTAAAATAAATAGGGCAGTAAATAAATTAGAATAAGGAAGTCCTAATAAATAGCCTGCTGCTTCTTGATCGGATTGAGAAAGAAACTGAATAAGCAATAGAATTAGAGCTATTATCACGATAAAGAAGTAATGGATCCTTAATTGTCGTCTTTGAAGTTCTTCAACTGTTTCTTGGATTACTAGAATAAGGTAATAAGTCGCTATCCCTATCGCAAAAGAAGCATACCGCGTTTGAAAACTATAATAAATGTTTGAGGGATCCTTTTGATAGGAATAACCATTTGCAGTTAAGAAAGTACATAGACTAAAGATAAAGAGCCAAAATAGGCCTAAATAGATAGCAGGTACTTTTATTTTTTTGCTTAAGAAGACTAAGAGTCCAGTTATTAAAAAGGATTGGAGATAAACGGCTACATACCATAAGTGTGTTAAATAAGAAGTTACAGCCATATCCGTAAAATAAGAGCGACCGTTTAGAATTTGAAAGTAATTATTGGCAAAAAGGAGACTAGCAAACAGTTCGTTGCGCATAGACTTAAGTATGAGAGGGTTAAAAATTTGAAGGAAAAATAAAATTAATATAATTAACCACATCATCGGAAAGAACAAGCGTTGGACTGTTTTTTTGAAAAGAAAGAATAATGATTGCCAAGACTCTACCCTTTTATCTTGGTAAAGTTTTATAGTAAAAAAATAACCTCCTAAAACGAGAAAAAGATTGACTGCCAAAAATCCACCGGGGAAAATAGTTGGCCATAAATGATAGAGAATAATAAAAAGAATTGCAATTCCTTTAATACCATCAAACGATTTAATTCTAGCCATAATAACCCTCCTTTATTGATTTGTTGAAATAATTCTAGCATAAAAATTTGAAAGAAAGGTGAAATTTTACAAACAGATTACATAAAACGGCCTAATATGTTTGAGAGGTTACAGATCCAAATCAATTCTTTGATTTGATTGTTCAAAGCTTGTTTAAGAAAAGTAGTTGATTTAAACTACAATTACTTAAGAAAATAAACTATTGAGGTGTATATAAATGAAATTTAATAAGAAAGTGAGTTTAGGTGCTTCTCTAATGCTGATGCTTACGCCTGTGGCGATTACATCTGCTCAGAATTGGAATGCGCGCACGGTTGAAGAAATAAGTGCTGAACTAATGGTAGATGAAGATAATCAAATGACTTACATTGTTAAATATGGAGACACCCTTGGAGCAATTGCTGAAGCGATGGATATTGATTTAGCTTTTCTTGCTGAAGCTAACCAAATTGAAAATGTTAACCTTATTTACCCAAAAACAAAACTAGTCGCTCAATATGATATTAATCATAAAGCTGAAAAGTTAAACGTTGAAACATCCGCTGGGGAAACATTTGAAATGGACATTCCAGTCAGTCTAACTCCAGAAGTTGAAACTGAAGATCAAGCAGTTGTTCTTGAAGAAGAAGTTGTAGTTGAAGAGATCATTTTAAATGTCAGTGAAGCAGATGATTTTGATGTGGAAGAAGAGTTAGCAATAGCTGAAGAAACAGTCCAATTAGAAGAAGTTGCTGAATCATCTGAAGAGTTATTAAACGAGCTCCCTCTAGTAGAAGAAGTCTTAACTGACGAAGTCGTGGACAGGACTATTGAGGAAGTTTCAACTACTGGAGAAGTTACAGTAAACCCTGTAAGTGAAGAGGAAGTTATTGAAGCTGAAGAGCTTGAAGTTGAGACAACACAATCTAGTGCTGTTGAAATAGAAAGTGTTATTGAGGAAGTTGAACAACCACTAGCGTCAGAAGAGTTGACAAAAACAACAACAGTTATTCAAGAGGTCACTGAAGAAGTAGTAATAGTAGAAGAAGTGCCTGTTACTGAGAAAGTTGTAGAGGAAGTCATTGAAGAAGTAAGTAATGATTATACGACACCATCGACCTTAGCTGGTGTATCACAATCAGCGGCTAATTATGGTAGTCGAATTGCTAATCAATATGGAGTTGCTGCATACGGGCTAAGACCTGGAGATAGCGGCGACCATGGTAAAGGATTAGCTGTTGACTTTATGGTGCCCGTAGGTTCAGCATTAGGCGACCAAATCGCTGCAGATGCAGTAGCTAATATGGGTAATAGTAATATCGCTTATGTTATCTGGAAACAACAAATCTATGGCCATTGGACAGGCGGCCAATGGCAACAAATGGAAGATCGTGGTAGTGTGACACAAAACCATTATGACCACGTACATGTCTCATTTAAAAACTAATTGATAATTAAAGTTCTCGCTATAATTAATGGTGAGAACTTTTTATTTTAAAAACAATCTAGGAAGTTTGACAAGCGCTTACAATGTTGTTATAATAAGTAGATGATAAAATAAATTCTAGAAGGGAGGACAAAATATGCGAAAAATTTATATACAAGAATTACAAGGTTTGTTTAAAAAAATTAACCAAATGTTTGATTTAACGCAAAGTATTTTTGATAACACCCATCAAGCAGTTATTGCCTCAGATAATGAGCTTGCAGTTTCAACGCTTGAAATGAATGAGAAAATTAATGAATTATCTGTTGAATTAGAAAAAGATGCCTATCTTATAGTCGCTTTACAGCAACCCGTTGCAGCAGATCTTCGTTACATATTTGCATTGCTAAATACAAGTGTTGAACTGAAGCGTATTGCAGAACATACTACTACAATTGCTAAACGTATCAAGCGAAATAAGCCTGATTTTTCAAATTATCAAGACGTGATGATTATTGTGAATCAAATGGTAGAACGTTTACAGTTAATGTTTGAACCATTAGCAGGTATCATCGAAAATGGTGATATTCAAGAGGCTAGTCAGATTGCCCTTATGGATAGCCAAATTGACAAACAGTATGATCTTGTTTTTGAAGAAGTTACTTTAAGAATGGCTACCAACGAAGATTGTATTCCAGCAGGAATCTTTACGATTGATTTAGTATCTAGTTTAGAACGTATAGGTGATTATATTACCAATATCTGTGAACATGTTTTATATTTAGAAACCGGTTCAACTGTATACTTAAATTAATTATTTTTACTTAGAGCAGAAAGATTCAGTAGGTCTCAAAAGACCTACTGTTTTTTTTGATTATGTCTAATTAGGTGAGCAGAACTAGGTCCGTGTGATAAAATAAGAATAGGAGGAGGGATTTTATGAAGCTTTATATGAAACAAAAAATGTGGTCATTTAAACAAGATTTTGATATTTATGATCAAAATAAAAGCCCAATATATCGAGTAGATAGTAAATTAATTTCAATCGGTCGAAAAACAAAAATTCTTGATGTTCAATCAGGAAAAGTTTTATGTGAAGTTAATCAAAAAGTTTTATCACTTTTACCGACAGTCGATGTCATCCAAGAGGGTAAATTCTTTTGTCGAATTCATAAAAAATTTACCTTCTTTAAGCCTCAGTATGTGGTAAAAGGGGTAGATTGGGTAGTTGATGGCAGTATTTTTCAACATGATTACATGATTAAAGACTCTAAAAGACAGCCAATAGCTCGTATAAAGAAAAAGTTTCTTTCTTGGTCAGATACCTTTGAAATGGACATCCTAGCTGAAAGTGTAGATACAGTTTTGGTTTTAGCAACTATTTTAGCCATCGATTTAGCAATGGACTTAGATTCTAATTAATAAAAACTGCCTGCTCACTCCATTTATAAAGTGAATAGGCAGTTTAATTATTGCTTAAGTATTGTTTGCTATTTTTCTTTCAATTTTAAAAGCGTTCATCATTTCATTACTTGCATCGTCAATTGGAACTTTTTCCTTTAGTTTTCCTTGCACGATGATTCGGTTAACAAAATCCTGAGTACAAGTAACCAAGGTAACAATTGGTTCAGATGAAGGGTTTAGCACTTCAACGGCTGAAGGGTCTACTACTAAAATGGAAGAAATTTCATAAACATAGATATTATCTAAATCAGTCATATAAATTTTCTGTCCTTTTTTTGCGTCTTTAAGTGGAGAAAAAAGTAAAGATTGATCATACATGTGATGGCTAGCTAGGGCATAATTGGATTCACCCATTTTTTGATCAGCCGAGAGCGTTCCTGCTCCGAAGAACATGCCTTCATTAGATGTTCCTTTATTAATTGGTAAGTTAATCTTTAATTCAGGGATTGAAATTCCGCCAATAACGGGTAGGTCCTTAGGATTCACACTACTAGAAATAACGGTAAAAGGATCTACTTGTTGAATATCCTCGAAGTCAAAAGTGACATCTTTTTGTTGGTTAGCTAGAATTTGCTCACGCGTCATATTAGAAATTTGAATATCATTGGTTTTATTTTGAATGAGGTAGTTCTTTAAGGGGTTCACTAATAAAAGCCCTAGTGCCACAATGATTAATAGAACACCGATAAGAGTTGAAAAAGAAAAACGACGTTTTCTTTTTTGGTGCATCCGGCTACGCGAAGGGCCAGGGTTAGGTTTACGATTCATTATTTATTCCTCCAATACTATCAACAAAGTAATTAAACTTATTTTAACATTTTTGAATGTCAAATAAAATAAAACAGCTCAAATAACACACTTAATTCATAATTTTCGAATTAAAATCATAATAGCATATTTTTTTACAAGAATACCAATACAAGATGCATTTTTGGTGGAAAAGTTATAAAATAAGAAACAGAAAGTTTAGAGGTGACTTATGGAGAAGACAAAACGATTTTTTAAAGAGATTTTTTCTTGGTTAATGTATATGGCTATTTGGTTAGCTGTATTATTTACCTTTTATCATTATGTTGCACAACCCTTTTCGGTAGATGGTTCCTCAATGGAACATACTTTGGAAGATGGCGAAAAGGTTTGGATGTGGAAACTATCAGATATCGAGCGTTTTGATGTTGTGATTTTCCCTCAACCTAATCCACTACCCGGTAAAGAACCCAAGCTTTATGTGAAGCGTGTGATTGGAGTTCCTGGCGATAAAATTGCTTATCAAGATGATCAGCTGATAATTAATGGACAGAGGGTGGATGAGTTTTACTTAGATGAAAAGGCGCAAGAGTATCAAGCGAATGGTGGTGGAAACTTTACCGAAGATTTTGAAATGTATAAATATACAGGTGAAGATGTAGTTCCTGAAGGCAAGTTTTTTGTAATGGGGGATAATCGGCAAAATTCTGTTGATGGACGAACTTTTGGCTTGATAGACTCTGATTCGGTAATTGGTAAAGCTACTTTTATTTATTGGCCACTAAAGAATTTTGGTAAATTGCCTGATTACGATCTCAATTCTCAAGGTGATGCTATTGTTTTAGAATAACTTAGGCTTGTTTTTATTCCTTGATTCTTTATAATAAGAAGTGAAAATAGACTAGTAATTTGTAGATGGTCCCCAGCAAGAGGCAGAGGATGGAAGTGTCTCCCCACTCAGCAAATGAACCTACTATCTTATTGAAATCAGGTGGCTCCTTTATCGCCTTGAGTGGGCATTTTTAAGATGCAAATAAGGTGGTACCGCGGAGACTGACTGTGCTTCGTCCTTGATAGGATGAAGGCAGTTATTTTTTATTTATAGGAGGAAAATAATGGTTACTCGTAAAGAAGATTTTTCGAAATGGTATTTACAAACAATTCAACAAGCAGATTTAATGGATTATTCACCAGTCAGAGGCTGTATAATCTTTAAACCAAATGGTTATGAAATCTGGGAACATATTCAAGAATATTTTAATAAGCGTTTAAAAGAAGAAGGTATTCGCAATGCCTACTTCCCAATGCTTATTCCTGAGTCTTTCTTTACTCGTGAAAAAGATCATATTGAAGGATTTAGTCCAGAACTGCCATGGGTAACTGAAGCAGCTGGTGAAGTTTTGGAAGAAAGATTGGCCTTAAGACCGACTTCAGAAACCATGATAGGCGATGCGTTTTCTAATTGGATTAATTCCTACCGTGATTTACCTTATGAAATTAATCAGTGGGCCAATGTTTTCCGTTGGGAAAAACGCACTTTGCCTTTTTTAAGAACTTCTGAGTTTTTATGGCAGGAAGGACATACTGCTCATGCTGATGAGGAAGATGCTCGTCATAGAACCATGCGTATGCTAGAAATCTATGCTGAATTATTAGAAGAATTATTAGCAGTACCGGTCTTCAAAGGTGAGAAGACTCCTTCGGAGCGCTTTGCCGGAGCGGTGCAAACATTTTCAGTTGAAGCCATGATGCAAGATGGTAAAGCTGTGCAAGCAGGAACTTCTCATTATATGGGAACTAAATTTGCAGAAGCTTTTAATATTCGTTATTTAAATAAAGATAATGAGCACGTTTATGCCCATACCACTTCTTGGGGTGTTTCGACCCGCTTAATCGGTTCAATGATTATGACCCATTCAGATGATCAAGGATTGGTTCTACCACCAGCCATAGCTCCTCAGCAGGTTGTTTTCATTCCCGTTGGACCTAAGAAAAAATTAGACCAAGTGCTTGAAAAAGTAAAAGACTTAGACGCTCAATTAAAAGCAGCAGGTGTTAGAACTTATATTGATGATTCAGATAACTCAGCAGGTTATAAGTTTAATGAGTGGGAGTTGCGTGGAGCGGCTATTCGTATAGAAGTGGGTCCAAGAGACATTGAAAATAATCAAGTGATTATGAAAGCCAGAGATGAAGATGAAAAAAATGCCATCACAATGGATGGCTTGGCTGAACAAGTTCATCAAGCTTTAGCCTTAATGCAAAATCGTCTTTTAGAAAAAGCTCGCCAACGCAATCAGGCCAATATGTATACTCATATTGATACTCTAGATGAATTGATTGACCATATTGAAAATAAAAAGGCAGCCAATGAAACCCCAGGTTGGGTATTAGTTGGCTGGGATGGTAGTGAGGAATCAGAAGCTAAGATTAAGGAATTAACAGGCTTTACAACACGTAATTTACCGTTTGAAAATTATTTTGTAGGTGAAAATGCTCTGGTTAAGAAAGATAAATGCCTTGTATCTGGGAAGCCAGCTAAAGAAACAGTTTGGATTGCAAGAGCGTATTAAAAAATAACCAATAGGTTGAAAGGAGACCATGATGAGAAGTTTAGCATTAGATACCTCATCCGATGTTTTATCTCTAGCTCTTTTTGAAGAGGATCAATTGATCATCGAAGTCAATTCGAATGTCTCCAAGCAACACGGGGCCTTCCTTCTACCCTTGGTGGAACAGCTATTACTTGCTGTTAAGTGGGAGAGGGAAACTATTGACCAAATTTGGTTAGGGAGAGGTCCTGGTTCATATACAGGCTTGAGGATTGGAGCAACAATGGCGAAGGTTTGGACTTCCACCAAAAAAAGTCATTTAGAGAGTTTTTCCAGTCTAGCGATTATGGCAGGTCAAGTGGCCGATGATGGTGGGAAATCTTGGATTATTCCTATTATGGATGCGCGAAGAGGGACAGCCTACACAGCGGCCTATCACTGGCAAGATGGTTTATTGAAAAATAAAATTAAAGATGATCATGTTGACTGGCAAGATTGGATTCAAGAGAAACTCTTGCCACAATTTAACGAGACAGACCTTAAGCAGTTAATATTCCTGAGTGCCCATGAAAATAATCTTACTAATTTTGTTAAAGAAAGTCTTTCTCAGCAAAGTATTCAGCATCGATTTGTAACAGGTCAATATGCTTGGCCAAAGGTTGGTAAAGTGCCTTACATTGAACGAAAGCATGTTGAAGATGTAGATATTTTTGAGCCTTTCTATGCACATTTGACTTTAGCAGAACAAGAATGGGCAGCCAAACAAACTAATCAAATCCAAGAAAAGAATGAAAGTTATGTTGAGCAAACTAATGAAACGAGTATTTAATCCTTTTAAAGAGGAAACTAAAGTAAGACATAAAGCAATGACTCAAATTAGCCCTTATATTGATGCTTTAGCGCTAATAAGGCAAAAAAAACAAAAAAACATCCAATGCAGAGTAAGATTAGCCAAAAAGACTGACTTACAAGCTTTAGTGCAGTTAGAGCAAAAAGGTTACGCAGGTTATATTGCTTGGGATTTATCTGATTTTGAAAGGGATTGGCATAAAAATCCACAGATTTTATACTTAGTTATTGAAGCAAAAGACTTAGCAACTGATAAGTCAAAAATTATTGGAATGATTACGGGTAGGTGTTTAATTAATAATACCCATATTAGCCAATTAGTCATTGATCCTGAGTGGCAATCACACGGTTTGGGTTCTTATTTATTAAAGATTTGGCTTCAAATCAGTCGTGAATTGGATAGAAAGTCGGTAACTTTAGAAGTAAGAGAAAGCAATACGCATGCCCAAAAAATCTATTATCAACAAGGCTTTGTCCTTGAGAACAAAAAACCTTTCTACTATGAAGATAATGGCGAAACGGCTCTCTTTCTCCGCTGTCATTTGTAAGGAGATAAAGAAATGATGCTTAAAGAAATCGCAAAAGCAGATAAAGAACCTGCTTTACTTCAGCAAATCTTAGCCATTGCTCAAAGTTTTAATTGGTCAGCGGATGCCACCATTCAAGAATGGCAGAGTCCTTATGCTAGATTATGGATTTGGACCGACGCCCAAGAGTTAGTGGCTTGTTGTGGCGGACAAGTCCTTTTTGAAGAAGCAAACATACATTATTTTTGGGTTGGTCCTCTATACAGAGGCAAAGGGAAGGGAAAAGCTTTTTTAAGAGCTCTTCTAGATCAATTTCAAGAAAATAAAGTAGAAAAAGTTAACTTGGAAGTTCGAGTCAGTAATCAGGTGGCTATTGCCGTATATCAAGCAGTGGGATTTAAGATAATTGATGAACGGCCTAACTATTATCATGATCCGGTTGAAGATGGCTGGGTTATGCAGTTAACATTTGAGTAGGAGGAATAGCCAATGCAAGAAGAAAATTTAATATTAGCCATTGAATCGTCTTGTGATGAGACGAGTGTAGCCTTGATAGAAAATGGCTGTCATATTAAAGCGAATATTGTTGCCTCCCAGGTAAAGAGTCATATGCGATTTGGCGGTGTTGTCCCTGAGGTAGCTAGTCGTCACCATGTCGAACAAATCAGTCAAGTTTTGAAGTTAGCACTAGAAGAAGCCCAACTAGAATCGATTGATCAGGTAGATGCGATCGCAGTGACCCAAGGTCCTGGGCTAGTTGGCCCTCTATTAATTGGAGTTACTGCAGCTAAGACATTGTCCTATTTATATAAAAAGCCTTTAATTGCTGTCAACCATTTAGCTGGACATATTTATGCCAGCCGCTTTATTAAAAACTTAGAGTTTCCATTAATGGCTTTAATTGTCAGTGGTGGACATACTGAGTTGGTGGTTATGAAGTCGGCGAATAATTATCAAGTCATTGGTGAAACGCAAGATGATGCGGTAGGAGAGGCTTATGATAAGGTAGGCCGCTTGCTAGACTTACCTTATCCAGCAGGTAAGTATCTTGATCAAATGGCTAAAGAAGGAAACCCAGAAATTTATTCAATCCCTCGTGCCATGTTAAATGAGAATAACTTAGATTTTTCATTTTCAGGTATGAAGAGTGCGGTGATGAACCTGGTTCACAACGCTAACCAAAGAGGAGAAAGCATCCAGCCAGTTGATTTAGCAGCGAGTTTTCAACGTGCCTGTGTGGATGTTTTAACGGGAAAAGTTAGCAAGGCTTTGGAAAATCGTCCAGAGATTAAGCAATTTGTTTTAGCCGGCGGAGTAGCCGCCAATAGTGAATTGAGAGCAAGCATACAAAGCCTGTTCGAAGCTCACTACCCTAATGTAGAACTTTTAATTCCACCTTTAGCATTATGCGGAGATAATGCAGCCATGATTGGAGCAGCTGCCTATCCAAAGTTATTAAAGGAAGAATATACGGATTTAGCAGCCAATGCCAGACCAGCTATGACTCTATAAAGAACACACACACTGAAATTTTCAGTGTGTGTTTTTAAATTTATTTTAAATCGGGGTATTTTTCAAGATAGTCTTCAATAGCCAGACTGTATTCTTCCCATTGTGTAACTAACTGATTACTAGTTTCTTGCTTTTCTTTTATTTTCTGATCAATAGCAATTAATGCTTGATGATCGTTAGCATTTGCTGCTTCAAGCATCATTTCTTTATCTTTTTCGATCATTTCTTCAATAGCTTCGTTATCAGTCCAAGCTTCGTCTGCTAATTTCTGTAGTCTTCTTAGTTCACTTTTTATTTTTTTATTTTCTTCATAAGACAGCTGACCAGCAGAGATAAGTTCTTCTTTTTGCCCATTCTTATTTTCCTCAGCTGCTTCAAAGGCTTCAATTTCTTCTTTTTTAGCTAAATAGTAATCATAATCGCCAAGATAAAGCTGGCTCTTGTCAGCAGCTATTTCTAAAACATGAGTAGCAATCCGATTAATAAAGTAACGATCATGAGAAACAAATAGCAGCGTTCCGTTAAAGTTAATGAGTGCTTCTTCTAAGACTTCTTTCGAATCAATATCTAAGTGGTTGGTTGGCTCATCCAACAATAGGGTATTATCGTGATCAGCCGCTAAAAGAGCTAAGGCTAAACGAGCTTTTTCACCACCACTGAGCAGACTGACTTTCTTTTCCACCGTTTCTCCACTAAAAAGAAAAGAGCCTAAAATGGAACGGATTTTCCACTCATCTGTTGTATCATGAGCACGCCAAAGGGTCTCGAGTACGGTAACGTCGCCAGACAGATGGTTGACGTTTTGGTCGTAGTAGCCAATTTGGACATTGGTTCCCTTCTTAATTGTACCATCGATAACTGGAAGATAGCCTAAAAGAGTTTTTAGAAGAGTTGTTTTCCCAATTCCATTAGGACCAACAATAGCGATAGCATTTTGCTTGGTCAGGTCAAGGTTGATGTTTTGACAAAGAACATCTGTAGGAGAATAACCAATACTCAAATTTTCTGCCTGAATAACTTTTTCACCCGATTCTTTGGCAATTGAAAATTGAATACGAGGAGCCTTAGCATCTTGTTTAGGTGCTTCAATGCGGTCCATCTTTTCTAACTGTTTGCGTCGGCTTTGGGCTCTTTTAGTAGTGGAAGCACGGGCAATGTTTTTTTGGACAAATTCTTCTAAACGATTAATCTCAGCTTGCTGTTTGAGATATTGTTTTTGAGCGTGTTCCATGCGAGCTGCTTTTTCTTGGACATAAAAAGAATAATTACCTTGATAATGATGTAGATGGTGGTCGCGAATTTCATAGATTTGAGTTGCGACTTTATCTAAAAAATAGCGATCGTGAGAAACGATTAAAAGTGCGCCTTGATAGGTGGTTAAAAACTTTTCTAACCAGCTTAAAGTCTGCATGTCTAAATGGTTGGTAGGCTCATCCAGAATTAATAAGTCATAGTCTTGTAATAAGAGTCTGGCTAAGGCGATACGAGTCTTTTGGCCTCCGGATAGACTTTGAATAGGTTGATCATAATCCTCCGGATAAAAACCAAACCCATGAAGAACAGTTCGAATAGTAGATTCGATTTGATAGACATTTTTTGCTTGTAATTCCATTTGAATTTGATCATATTGGGCCAAGGTCTCTTGATATAAAATAGATTGAGTATCACCTTGATCAGCTAGATTCGCTAGTTTGTCAGCAATTTCTTGGGCTTGGTCTCTCATAACTAATTTTTTAGAAAAAAGAGACAGCATTTCATCCCAAACAGTTAAAAGAGAATCTACTGCTATATGTTGTTCTAAGTAACCGATGTTTAGCTTTTTAGCACGACTAAATTGACCATCATTGATGGGTTCATCACCAATGATTTGTTTAATTAGAGTCGACTTACCCGTTCCGTTACGTCCGACCAATGCAATTCGGTCACGTTCTTGAATCGAAAAGTTAACGTCTTCGTATAAAGTCACATCGGCAAAACGACGACTGATATTGTTTGCTTGTAGTAAAATCACGGGCCATCCCCCTTTGTTCAATCACTCCCATTATAGCACGCTTATTAAACTCTCACTAGTTTCGATTCAACTGGCTTTTTAAAAAGTTTGTGAATTTTTTTAAAAAAAGACTCTCTACTGATTGGCATTATCTTCGTTTGATGATATACTAGACTTATCAAATTGTGAGAAAACACACAAACAAGTGAAAGTTAGGATGAACGGAGGAAGTAGAATGGTGAAAGAAATCCCACGAGCGACGGCCAAGCGTTTGCCAATTTATCATCGTTATTTGCGATACTTATACAATGCTGGTAAGACGCGCATTTCATCAACCGAACTCAGTGATGCTGTTAAAGTTGACAGTGCGACCATTCGGCGTGATTTTTCTTATTTTGGAGCCCTTGGGAAAAGAGGCTATGGTTATGATGTGGAATATTTGCTTCAGTTTTTTGGGAAGACACTCAATCAAGATCGTCTAACAACCACTGCCTTGATCGGAGTTGGATCATTAGGGAATGCCTTATTAAACTATAACTTTAGAAAATCTAATAATGTCAGAATTGGTGCCGGTTTTGATGTCAATCCTGATTTGATTGGAACTGTCCATTCGGGCATTCCTATCTATTCGATTGATGAGTTAGAAGAGCAATTAGAAATCCAAGCAATCGATGTGGCTATCTTAACTGTTCCTCAAGAATATGCAGACGAAATAATGGAACGATTAATAGCTGCTGGTATAAAGGGAGTTTTGAACTTTACCCCATTACGTTTTGAAGTACCTGAAAGTGTTCGCGTACAAAATGTTGATTTAACCAATGAACTGCAGACCTTGATTTATTTCATTAACCAAGAAGAAATTGCTGATCAGTTAGCAAGAGAATAGAAAATGATTGGACTTCTTACTATTTATAGTGAGAAGTTTTTTTATGGTTTTAGGAAAAAATAATGAGATTTTTATATCTATTTCTTGCTTTTTAATCAAAGATGGTCTAATATATTAATTGTGATTAGCACTTATATCAACAGAGTGCTAAATAATAAAATTTGGAGGGATTTTCATGTTGAAACCTTTAGCAAAACGTATTGTTCTAAAACCAAAGGAAGTCGAAGAAACAACAGCAAGCGGCTTTGTGTTACCTAGCTCTGCTCAAGAAAAACAACAAATTGGTGAAGTAGTATCGGTTGGTCCTGAAATAGAATCAGAAGACGGAATTAAAGTTGGCGATCAAGTTATCTATAAATCTTATTCAGCGACCGAGATTGAAGACCAAGGTGAAAAATTTATTATTATCGAATTAAAAGAAGCTTTAGCAATTATTGAATAAAAGATATTTAATAAAGAACTCAATAGAAAAAGATATAAAGGAGCGGTATAAATGGCAAAAGAATTGAAATTCTCAGAAGACGCACGTGCAGCTTTATTGCGCGGGGTAGACTTATTAGCAGATACGGTTAAAACAACAATGGGCCCTAAGGGACGTAACGTTGTCTTAGATAAGACTTACGGATCTCCACTTATTACAAACGACGGGGTAACCATTGCGCGTGAAATAGAATTGGAAGACCGTTATGAAAATATGGGTGCTCAATTAGTGCAAGAAGTAGCTTCAAAAACCAATGATATAGCTGGAGACGGAACAACGACTGCCACTGTTTTAACTCAAGCAATTGCACGTGAAGGAATGAAGAACGTTACAGCAGGTGCTAACCCAGTTGGTATTCGTCGTGGAATTGATAAAGCAACTAAGACAGCTGTAGCAGCTTTAAAAGAATTATCACAACCTGTATCTTCTAAAGAAGCGATTGCACAAGTAGCAGCTGTATCATCAGGAGACCAAAAGGTTGGCGAATTGATTGCTGATGCTATGGAAAAAGTCGGCAACGATGGTGTAATCACTATTGAAGATTCTCAAACCATTGAGACTGAATTATCAGTTGTAGAAGGTATGCAATTCGATCGTGGTTACTTATCACAATATATGGTAACCGATAATGAAAAAATGATTTCAGATTTAGAAAATCCATATATCTTAATTACAGACCGCAAGATTTCTAACATTCAAGATGCGCTTCCAGTATTAGAAGCAGTAATGCAATCTGGCCGTCCGTTATTGATTATTGCTGAAGATGTTGAAGGGGAAGCTTTACCAACTTTAGTTTTAAATAAATTACGCGGAACTTTAAATGTAGCTGCAGTTAAAGCACCAGGATTTGGAGACCGTCGTAAAGCGATGTTAGAAGATGTTGCGATTCTTACTGGAGCTACTGTAATTTCTGAAGAATTAGGCTTTGAATTAAAAGATGCAACCATCGACCACTTAGGTTCAGCTGGAAAAGTGACTGTGACTAAAGATGACACAACGATTGTTGAAGGTGCTGGTTCATCCGAAGCTATTAAAGAACGTGTAGCTTTAATTCGTCACCAAGCAGAAGAAACTACTTCAAGCTATGACAAAGAAAAATTACAAGAACGTTTAGCCAAATTAGCTGGTGGTGTAGCAGTCATTAAAGTCGGAGCAGCAACTGAAACCGAACAAAAAGAAGTTAAATTACGTATTGAAGATGCATTAAATGCCACTCGCGCTGCTGTTGAAGAGGGAATCGTAGCGGGTGGAGGAGCAGCTTACTTAATCATTAAAGATCAAGTAGCTGCCACAGAAACAGAAACTGATGATGAAGCAACTGGGGTGAAGATTGTGGTTCGTGCTTTAGAAGAACCTGTTCGTCAAATTGCTGAAAATGCAGGTCGTGAAGGCTCAGTGATCGTCAATAAAATTATTTCTTCAAAAGAAGGAACAGGCTATAATGCAACAACGGATCAGTTTGAAGATATGATTCAATCTGGTATTGTTGATCCAACTAAGGTAACTCGTTCAGCCTTACAAAATGCTGCATCAGTAGCAGCTTTATTATTAACAACTGAAGCTGTCGTAGCTGAAATTCCTAAAGACGAACCTGAAATGCCTGCCCAACCAGGTATGGGTATGATGTAAGTCAATTAAATAAATTGATTAGGCAAACGATTTAAGGTGGTTTTAACCTTAAATCGTTTGCTCTTTTTATTTTCCTGACTATAATTAGATAGTTTTAATGAAATTTGTCCTTAAACACATTGAAAGTGCCTAATAATATCGGTAAAATGATAGAGATAATATGGCTATCAAAATTAGGACGTACTAGAGAAAGATAATGTTCTATATAGCTAATAGATTATAGTGAGGAATGAAAGCATGTTAAGAAACCAAGAGATGTTATCACTTCGTTTCGTTCAATGGGTAGAAAACCTACCTTTTGCCCACAAACGATTGATATGGGCAGTCAGTGACCTTTTAGCTTTTTGTCTAGCAACAATTGTTGCTTTAGTCATTTTTTTAGGTATATTCAAAGTCCCAATGCAGTTTTATGTGGGACATTTATTATTGTCCTTTGGTTTATATTATGCAGTCTCTAAGCATTTTAAAGTCGATTCACGTATAAAGCGCTATGCGACTATGGTCGACTTTTCGCTTTTATTTTTAATTGTTATTTTTGCCAATTTAGTTTCTGGGTTGATTTTATCTACAGTGCTTAAATGGCTCTCTTTTCGCTATTTAATTATAGTAGCAGGTCTAGCAGGAGTTGCAATCAGTGCTTTACGAATATTATGGCAATATATTTATCACACTAAAAACAGAGTCACTAATATCGATAACAAAAATAGAGAAAATATTGTATTAATTGGAGCAGGAGACGGTGGATCACTTTTTATGAATGCTTACCAACGTCATCCAAGAAACGAAAAAGTGGTTGCTATCCTAGATGAAGACCACTCTAAAATTGGTATGAACATAGGAGGCGTCGAGGTAGTAGGGGGCTTAGAACAACTTACGGAATTAACTAAGCAGTACAATATCGTAAAAGCTGTCATTGCTATTCCTTCCCTGAAACCAGAAAAATATGAAGAGATACTTCGTTATTGTAACGAATTAGGTGTGCGCGTCTATAATATGCCAAAAGTTGAAGACGTTTTATTAGGAATCCATCAACCAAAAGAATCCATGCGTGAAATTAAGATTTCAGACCTTTTGGGCCGTCAGGAAATCGAACTAGACGAAATTGCTATGAGAAAGGAATTAGAAGGGAAAACCATTCTAATAACGGGAGCAGGAGGGTCTATCGGATCTGAAATAACCCGTCAAATTTCTAAACATAATCCAGCAAAAGTTATTTTATTAGGGCATGGGGAGAATTCTATCTATCTTATCTATCATGAAATGATTAAAACTTATAACGAACGTATGATTCAATATATTCCGGTTATTGCGGATATCCAAGACTATGACCGTCTATTAGAAATATTTAAAGAATATCAACCTGATATTATCTATCACGCGGCTGCTCACAAACACGTACCTTTAATGGAAGCTAACCCGGTCGAAGCTTATAAAAATAATATTTTGGGCACATACAATGTCGCACGAGCTGTCGATCAAGCTAGAGTGTCTAAAATGGTAATGATATCTACGGATAAAGCGGTCAATCCCCCTAATATTATGGGAGCGACTAAACGAGTAGCTGAGTTAATTATCACTGGCATGAACAAGCAGTCAGCATCCCTTTATTGTGCAGTTCGTTTTGGAAATGTACTGGGCAGTCGAGGCAGTGTTGTTCCTGCTTTTAAAAAGCAAATAGCCGCTGGAGGTCCTGTGTTAGTTACAGATTTTAGAATGATTCGCTATTTTATGACTATTCCAGAAGCCAGCCAATTAGTTGTTTTTGCTGGAACTTTTGCCCAAGATGGTGAAGTTTTTATCCTTGACATGGGGGAACCTGTTAAAATTCTTGATTTAGCCAAGAAAATGATTCTCCTTTCCGGGCATACAGTTGAAGAAATCGGTATTCGAGAGTCAGGTATTCGACCAGGTGAGAAGCTTTATGAAGAATTATTGACCGGATCAGAACTTGTTGAAAATCAATTAAATGATCAAATATTTGTTGGAAAAGTTGTACCAATTCCACTACAAGAGACTTTGGAATTTGTCGAAAGTTTGAAAGAGGCGGTTCATCAGCCTAAAATTATGAAAGAAAAGATAATAAAATTTGCTAATGATAGCACACAATACGGAGGTTAACATGCAACAAGAAGAAATTAGCTTAAAAGATTTATGGAAATTATTTACTAAGCATGCTTTTAAAATATTTAGTTTAATTCTCTTAGGGATCATTTTGGCGATTGCTTTTATGATTTTATTTGTAACACCTAATTACCGCTCAACGGCTCAGCTTTTAGTGAATCAATCAGAAGAGCGAATGGGACAATCGCCTATCCAATACAGTGAATTACAAGCTAACTCACAGTTGATTAATACTTACCGCGATATTATCACGGGTGACAGTGTTCTTAATCGAGTGAGCGATGATGCCAATAAGGCTTATTCGGTAGGAGATTTAAAAGATGCTATTACGGTGGAACAATCACCAAACTCACAAGCTTTTTATGTTTCCGTTCAGCTTGAGTCTCCTCAAGCTGCTCAAAATGTTCTTTATAATGTGATTACAGTTTTTGAAGAAACAGTCAGCGATATTTATGGGGGAGAAGATACCAACATTTTTATTCTTTCTCCAGCTTCTTTTAACCCAAACCGAGTTTCTCCTAGTTTGCCAATTTATTCAATTATTGGGGCCCTAATGGGTCTGGCGATTGCCATCTTAATTATTTTATTATCCGAAATTTCTGACACAACCGTCAAAGATGATGAATTTATGGCAAGTCTAGGAATGAATGATTTAGGACATATTTATCAACTTTCAAATAAAGAAATGAAAAGTTCTCGTATAGCAAGTAGTAAATCACAAAAACGGACTAGAAAGAAGGTTTAGCATGTTTAATACTCGAAAGAAAAAAGAAAGCAAATTATTAAAAGATCAAGAATTTGGAACCTCTTTAATTACTTATACATCTCCTCAATCTATTAATGCGGAGCAATTCCGTGCCATCCGTACGAATATTGAATTTGCTCAAGTCGATCGGAAGCTTAAGAGTTTACTAATTTCTTCTTGTATTCCGGCTGAAGGCAAGTCGACCGTTTCAGCAAACTTAGCGGTTGTTATGGCTCAAACAGAGAAAAAGGTTTTGATTGTTGATGCGGATATGCGTAAGCCAACCCTTCATCGAACTTTTAGAATCGATAATAAAGAAGGACTGTCAACCTTAATTGCCAATCCTGAGGTCAAATTTAATCAGGTAGTTCAACATAATCCCGAAACAGGTCTTTACTTATTGCCGTGTGGACCTATTCCGCCGAACCCTTCAGAATTACTCGGTTCAGCTCGTATGACATCCATTATGCATGAGTTGAATCAATATTTTGATTTGATAATCTATGATACGCCACCTATTACTGCTGTGGCTGATCCACAAATTTTAGCAACACGTGTGGATGGTATTTTGATGGTATTACGTTATGGCTATGTTCGTCGTGAGGAAGTACGCCAAGCGAAAGAAATCTTAGATAATGTCAATGCGAATATTTTAGGATATGTTATGAATGGTGTTCCGCGTGAAGAAGGATCAGGCTATTATTCATATTATGGTTATGGTTACGGTCATGATTCCGAAAAAGATAGCAAGGGTGAGTAATAAAAATGATTGTTGATTTACATTCACATCTTATACCCGGAGTAGACGATGGGGCGCAAACGCTAGAAGATTCTATTCACCTAGCTAAAATGGGTCAAGAAGAAGGGGTCCAACATATTGTTTTAACCCCCCACCATCGTAATGGTCAATTTATTAATCATAAAGAGGATGTTATAAAATTTACGGACAAATTATCTGCTGATTACGAAAGAGCTGGCCTACAAGTTAAAGTGTATCCCGGTCAAGAAATACGCTTAACCAAGCAATTTATGGAAGATTATTATAATGGTGATTTATTATCTCTAGATGGATCGGATAAATATTATTTGATTGAATTTCCAACTGTTAAAGTCCCAGAATTTGCGCCTAAAATGTTATTGCAGTTAATTGATATGGGAATAACACCTTTAATTGCGCATCCAGAAAGAAATCATCAATTAGCTGAAAATTATGAGGATTTATATGACTTAATTCAGATGGGATGTTTATCACAAATCACTTCTTCTTCTTATGTGGGCTTATATGGTGAAAAATTTCAAAAAACAGCAAGAGAAATGCTTGAACTTAATTTAGCACATGTTATTGCTTCTGACGTCCACCATGTGGATTTTCGACCATTTAATATGAAGGCTGCATTTAATCAACTAGAACAAGATTTTGGTCAGGCAAAGGTCGACTACTTCTTACAAAATGCTCGGGATATCTTTAACGGAGATCCCATTCATAAGTTAGAAGCTAAACACTCAAAATCAATAAGAAAAAAGAAAAAAAGATTCTTTGGACTCTTTTAAAAAACTTGATTGTCGTTTAGTAGCGACAATCAAGTTTTTTTATTTTCTAACTAAAAAGTTTATGCCTATTTATAGGCTGAAATCTACAAAGCGATTAAAAGAGTAGATAGAAGGAGGGTTATGAGGGCGATTGCTATTAAAAGATAAAGCTTGGTATCGAATGGATAAGGGATAGATAAAAGATAAGTTACGATCAGTATTTAATTGATAGTAGAAGAAGCCGTATTTGATAACCGTTTGTCGATTAGTATGATCTTCGAGTGTATTAAAATAGGAGCAATAGCGTAAATTGAGCCAAAGAAGGCTATCTAAACAACTATTAAAAGGAATGAAGAGGTGTTGGTCTTGGAGTATATTGTGTGAAATTTGTTCTAAGGATTGGTTGGAGTACCAAAAATCTCCGTTGCTATCAATGATTAGAGTATTAACATTGATATGGGCTGAACTTAAGTCGCATAAGAGTATGGGGATAATTGAATAATGAGATGGGAGGTAATGAGCTTTACTTAGCGCTTGATGAAGAAATGCAAAATAATGACGATGACACGGAGCAACTTTAATACTTATCTTAAAATTTAACGACAAGAATATCACCACCAAAAAATATTTATCAAACAAGTTGAAAATACCATATAGTAATTCTTATTTCAATAGAAAGGCGAACCAAAATAGCCACTTATATAAAATTTTATATAGCATAAGGATTCATATAAAAAAATAATAAATTGAATAGATAATCTTACTGTCGTGTTAATAATTAATGACAAAAGTATGAATCTAAAATGATTTCCGCTAGAATAACTTTGCCTGCTTATTGGGGCATGTTATACTATAGTTACTAAACAAAACTATTAAAAAAGGGGGTTCTCATAGATGAAGAAAACAATTCAACAGCTGATCAATAAATCGGCTATTTGCTTGTCTGTTATCACTTTAATGGGCTTGACTCAAGCATCAGCCAATACCACCCATGTGGTCGAAAAAGGCGATACGATTTATAGCATAGCTCGTAAATATGGTTTGTCTGAACAAGACTTAATGGCTTTAAATGGCTTATCAAGTACAACTATCGATATAGGTGCTCAATTGATTGTGAGTATGGATGGAGGAGACAAAAGTAGTAATCAAGAGGAGGCAGGTTATTATGTCGTAAAAAAAGGGGATACCCTCTATTCCATTGCAAATAAATTCGGTTTATCCGTCGATCAATTACGATCTTTTAATGGTCTCACAGGTAACTATATAGATGTAGGTGATCGGTTAGCTTTAAATGGTTCAAATACAACAGATCAACCAAGTCAGCCACCGGTAGTGAAAGAAGATCCAGCCACTTATGTGGTTCAAAAAGGCGACAGTCTTTATAAAATTGCTAATGCCTACGGCTTAACGGTTAGTCAGTTAAAAGCTATGAACGGGCTGTCCTCCGACTTTATTGATGTAGGGGACTTATTAGCAGTAGCTGATGGAGGAACTACTTCTGTAACACCTGGGGGATCTAATCAAGGATCCAACAATCAAGGTTCGTATGTTGTTAATAAAGGCGATAGCCTTTATACCATTTCTTTAAGATATGGTGTGACTGTTAATCAGTTAGTGGCATGGAACGGCTTAGTTTCAGATTTAATCTATCCGGGAGATAAACTAGCAGTAACATCTAACGGATCAACTGATCTTACAAATCCCAACCGTCCAAGTCAACCGTCTTACTCATCCAATGCTTACACGGTTGTGGCGGGGGACAACTTTGATACTATTGCTCAAGCCTATGGTATGACTGGCCGTCAACTGATGGCTTTTAATGGTCGAACAGATACCATGATCTACCCTGGTGAAGTGATTTATTTACCAAGCTCAGGCTCCAATTATGTACCAAGTCAAACTAACACAACTTCTAATAACTCAACAGGTAATCAATTAACCACCACGCCAGATACATCCAGTGATTCTCAACCACAAAGCGATGGGCTAGGTATTAATAATGAAAAACCAAAGACTCTTAAAAAGGAGCCGCGCGAAGTGAATATTCGCAAACCTAAAACTTTACAAAAAGATGAAGATAAACTCACTGATCCGAGAACCAAGGCGCTAGATCCTGAAAGTATTGACTTGCCGACTCATGAAGTGACTGAAGGGGAAAAATTGGCTGATATTGCAAAGGCTAATGACATTAATGAAAATGATTTACGCCAATGGAACGGCCTCTTAAATGATGCGATTGAAGTAGGAGATATTCTTTACTTGAAGGATCCAAGCCAAGCGATTACAGTCTTTAAACAAGCTCGCCCATTAGAAGAAATTTATCCAATTAAGCATACTTTAATGGAAGACGAAAGAATTCAAGACTTATTAGAGGTTTACCCAGTAACAGAAGCTCAAATTATTGAATGGAGCGAATTAGAAGAAGGTAAAGAAATTGAGCAAGGAACAGAATTAACCCTTTCCCATCCTGAAAAGGCACCGAGTATTTATAAGGTGACTGAAGAAGATTCCTTAGAAAGTATAGCGAATCAATTCGAAGTTTCGGTTGAAGCGCTTCGTGAATGGAACGGTTTACTTGACAACGTGGTCTATATTGGTGAAGAAATTGCTGTCACTAATCCATGGGTAGACTACCATCAAGTAGCTCCTGGCGAGACACTCGAAGTTTTAGCAGACAAGTATGAAGTAAGTATTGACCAATTGAGACAGTGGAACGATTTACCAGCTGAATCAATGGTTGTAAATGGCGTGTTAATTGTATCGAATCCGAAAGCTTTTGAATTAGAAGATGAAGATAAGGATAGCGACGCTGAGAGAACTGAAGAAACAAGTGCTGAATAAAAATAGATAAAGACAAAAAACATCGCAAGCCTTGGCTGCGATGTTTTTTATTGCAATGAAAAATATAAACTCTTTACGAAGAAAGACTGAACCAAGCCGCGTGTTGTCCAGAAACAGCACCTGTTGCAAAAGCAGCTGTAATGTTATAGCCACCTGTATATCCATTAATGTCAATGATTTCACCACAGAAATAGAGGCCTTTCATTAATTTAGACGCCATGGTTTGAGGGGTGATTTCTTTTAAGTTAACCCCTCCACCCGTTACAAAACCTTTTTCAAGTGGTTGACTGCCATAAACAGTGAGTGGAAAAGCTTTGACTCGTTTCCACAGCGCTTCTTGAATAGAATGGTTGACTTGCTTATAAGCTGACTTTTCTTGGATTCCTACTTGTTTTTGAATCAAGCCATTTAGTTTGTCAGGTAACCATTGGCGCAGAATGTTATCAACTTGCTTTTCTCTTTGTTCTTCTGCCAGTTTCTTGAGCTCTTCATATGAAATATATGGGATAAGATCAATGGTTAGATTCGCAATTTTTTCTTGGCTTTCTTTAAGGTATAAATTGACATGGCCGGAGCATCTTAAAATAGCTGGTCCTGAATAACCAAAGTGGGTAAAAATCATATCCATTTGATGGGAAACAATTGTTTCCCCTTTTTTATCTAGTACTTTGACATTAACGTCCCTCAATGAAATACCTTGTAATGACTTGTCTTGAATAAAGGAATCGTTGGATAATAAGGGGACTTCAGTGGCATAAAAATCCGTCAAACTGTGACCAGCGTCTTTGGCCCACCGATAGCCATCTCCCGTCGAACCGGTGCGAGGATAGGCCTTGCCGCCTGAGGCCAAGATGACAGCTTTGGCAGTATATGTCGCTTTGCTGGTTTGAACACCTCTAACAGAAGCTGTTTCTTGATTATACAGAACTTCTTCAACAGGTTCACCAGCAATTACTTCAATGGCATAATGTCTCATCTCATTAATTAAACAGTCGCGAATGGTGCGAGCAGAGTTCGAAATGGGAAACATCCGCCCATGATCTTCTTCTTTTAAGCGAACACCTCGTGTTTGAAAAAAATCGATTATATCTTGTGAATCAAATTGTTCTAATACAGAATAAAGAAACTTACCATTACCTGGAATATGGTCAATGAATACTTCACGAGGTGAACGATTGGTGACATTACAGCGGCCTCCTCCGGTAAGAATTAATTTGCGTCCTAATTTATAATTTTTTTCAAGTAACAGCACACGCGCGCCATTCATGCCAGCGTGGATTGCTGCCATCATTCCGCTAGTGCCTCCACCAATAACAATAACATCAGGGCGATTCATCATTTTCCTCCTCGCTAGGCATTTGTTTTGATTGTATCATAGGAAAAAAATAAAAGGCAAAGTGTTTCCACTTGCCTTTTAGTATATAGAATTTACTATACCATTGGATAGACAGGAATTTTAGCTCGTGTTGCTAATTGTTTAGCGAAATAATCACTTAAGAAATAATCAACCATGCCGTGGATAAGAGTTCCTCCACCCACTAGAACAATTAAAACATATAAGAAGTTTTCACTGGCTTGGCTAAAACCTACTTGGGTGATCACATAGACGACGAATACTTCAGCAACTGCATGAATTAAGTTGATGATGAAAGAAAACGTCCATTTATTGCGACTTGTTGCTAACCATTGCGGTTTTTGTTGAAGCATTTTAGCGCCAACAAAAGCAAATACAACGTGCGAAGCAGCTCTTGCAACAATAATCATAGGAAAGCCAGCTAATTGAAATCCCAGACTAGTACCTAAACTTACTAAAACAGCTGTAAAAGGCGAAATAAACATGGCCATAAAAATTGCCACATGACTAGCCAAAGTATAAGAAGCAGGAGGAATCACAATTTTAAGTGGCATAACCATTGGTATGATAATACCAATTGCTGTGAGTAAGCTAGCGAACGTCAATTGGCGTGTTTTAGATAAGCGAGTAGTTTGAGACATAAGAACCTCCAAAAAATTTACTATAAAAGCAGTTTAACAACAATCTATAATGGTGTCAAGACACCTGTCTATACATAGAGGATTTTTTCTTGTGACAAAGCATTTTCGATTAGCTTAAATTCTTTTAGACTAGGCACCTGTATGGTATGTGAATGAATACCATCCGTTAAGGATGCTAACATTTCACCTTCATAAGTTGCCATACGTTCTAGAAAGGCTTCAAGATCAGCTTGCGAATGAATATGAAGGGTAGCAGACAATAAACCATAAACCGGATGCTCTATTTGCACATCAAGTACTTTACCTTGATAGGCTAATATTGTTTCTAACTCTAGCCGCATTTGACTATCATCATGACGACAAACAATCACCCCCGTATACCCCTTAGTAGCAGTATTGTTAATCGGGGAAGAAGGAATTAAATATCCTTGATTAGTGGCTAAAATTTCTACTTTATGATGGGCACGTAATAAAGCAATATCTCCAACAATTATCTGACGACTGACTTGATAACGACTAGCTAACTCATTGGCCGTTATCGCTTCGCTTTGTTCTTTTAAGAATGCTAAAATGGCTTGGCGTCTTTCTTGAGCTTTCATAAATTTCACTTCCTTTGAAATGATTATACCACGAAGGCAAATGACTGTTGATCGAAAGCAAAATAAATTTGAAGCAGTGTGAGAAAATCGCTTGACATTAGGGGTTAATAAGGAATATAATAATGGACGGTATTGTTTACCCCACACATGAGCCCCGGAAACTCATCGTAACCGTAAACAACTAGACAAATATTGGAGGAAAACAACGTGCGTCAAACATATATGGCTAAAAAGAACGAAGTTGAACGCAACTGGGTATTATTAGATGCCACAGACATCCCATTGGGACGCCTTTCAACTGTTGTTGCATCAATCTTACGCGGAAAAAATAAACCCACCTATACCCCACACGTGGATACGGGTGACTTTGTAATCGTAATTAACGCTGAAAAAATTGCCTTAACGGGTAAAAAAGCGACAGACAAGAAATATTATAACTACTCAGGACATCCTGGTGGAATGCGTGTCACTACAGCAGGTGAAATGCGCGACAAGAAACCTACACGCTTAATCGAACGGTCAGTAAAAGGAATGTTACCAGATAATCGTTTAGGTCGTAAACAATTCACTAAACTTTTTGTCTATGAAGGTTCAGAGCATAACCATGCCGCTCAACAACCTAAAGAATTAGACATCAATACATTAATATAAGGAGGGATTAAATGGCTACAGTACAATACTTAGGAACAGGTCGTCGTAAAAACTCATCAGCACGCGTACGCTTAGTACCAGGAACTGGTGAATTCACTGTGAATGGGAAGCCTTTGGAAGAATACATTCCATTTGCTCACTTACACGAAGTAATCAACCAACCATTCAACGCTACTGAAACTTTAGGATCTTACGATGTTATTGTGAACGTAAAAGGTGGAGGCTTCTCTGGTCAATCAGGTGCCATTCGTCACGGAATCGCACGTGCACTATTAAACGTCGATCCAGACTTCCGTCCTGCATTAAAATCAGCTGGACTTCTAACACGTGACCCTCGTATGGTAGAACGTAAGAAACCAGGTCTTAAGAAAGCTCGTAAAGCTTCACAATTCTCAAAACGTTAATCGTTATTATATCAACGTTTCAAGACACTTTCCTTTATTGGAAGGTGTTTTTTGTTTTTAAATTTTATTTGTTATTTTTAATTTTATATAGTATACTTAAAAAATATAAGAAGGAGAGTGAGTAAATGGGAAATATGTCAGACGGTTTTTCAAGTATACTATACATGGTATTTGTAATTATTTTTATTGTAGGTATGTGGAAACTTTTTGAAAAGGCTGGTGAAGCTGGGTGGAAGTCACTGATCCCTATTTATCAACTATATATTCAATTTAAAATTGTATACGGTAATGGATGGAAAGTGTTATGGCTATTAGTTCCGCTAGCAAATATCTATTTTATCATCATGTTTTGTTTAGACTTAGCAAAAGTGTTTGGAAAGGGTGTTGGATATGGTCTCGGGCTTCTTTTCGGATTCCCACTTTTTTCAGTAATTTTAGGCTTTGATGATTCAGAATATTTGGGACCAAAACGTAAATAAATGATGCACCTATTTTTATTATATGAATATCATTTATACTTAAACATCTTCCGTTAGGGAGATATCAGTATGTAGATAAAACCCTCTAGATCACAACTTATAGTGATTTAGAGGGCTTTTTTATGTATAATAAAAAGAAAATGGGTGATTTCCATGATGTCAGTTAATGCCGATAGTAAAATATTTGAAGCACGTAATCAGATCGCTTTTCATGCCCTTGAAGAACTCGTTCTTGAAGACCATCTTCTGAGAAAAATCTTGGCTCTTTGTCAAATAGGGTTGATGAGTAGGTGAGGTAACCGACTGGTTACTTC